>CAJFUT010000144.1 GCA_904420255.1 uncultured Angelakisella sp.
CACTGGTGCAGGGGGACCAGATCAGGGGGCGGATAAAGGCCCCGGTGGCGCAGGGTTCCTCCGGGATGGGGCACTGGCCGCTGACGGCCATGGCATTTTCCCCGGTGATCACAACGCCCTTCATCTTTCTCATACTGCTGCAGCTCCTTTCCAAACTGTATGCCTGTTTTTCCCCGGCCCCGGCGGTCATCCCGCCCGGCCGGACACCTTTGTACCGCCGAATACCGCCGACATCTCCATCCCGTCCAGGGCGGCGTCCAGGGCCCGCACCTCCTCCGGGGTGAGACACACCTCCGCCGCCCCGGCGTTTTCCGCCATCCGCTCCGGCTTCCGGGTGCCGGGGATGGAGACGATCCAGGGCTTTTTGCAGAGCATCCAGGCCAGGGAGATCTGGGCCGGGGTGGCGTTCTTCTCCGCCGCCATCCCCCGGAGCAACTCCAGCAGCTCCCGGTTCTGCTCCGCGGCCTCCCCGGAAAACTGGGGCATGGAGGCCCGGTAGTCGGTTTTGGGATCAAAGCGGCTGTCCTTCCCGTACCGCCCGGTGAGGAAGCCGTTGGCCATGGGAGAAAAGGCCACCAGGCCCACCCCCAGCTCCTCCAGGACGGGGAAAAGGGCTTCATAGTGCCGGGCCATCATGGAGTAGCGGTTCTGCACCGCCGTCACCGGGCAGACGGCGTGGGCCCGGCGGAGGTAATCCTCGCCAGTTTCCGAGATGCCCCAGTGGGTGATCTTTCCCTCCCGGATCAGGTCGGCCATCACCCCCGCCACCTCCTCCGGGGAAACCGCCGGGTCGATGCGGTGCTGGAAATACAGGTCGATGTGGTCGGTGCCCAGCCGCCTCAGGGAGCCCTCCACCGACCGCCGGATGGTTTCGGGCCGGGAATCGGGGATCAGGGGCAGGGGCACCCTGCCGCTTTCAAAATCAAACCGCAGGCCGAACTTGGTGGCGATGACCACCTTGTCCCGCACCGGGGCCAGGGCCTTCCCCACCAGCTCCTCGTTGACATGGGGGTCCTCCGGGGTGCCGTAGACCTCGGCGGTGTCAAAAAAGGTGTAGCCCAGCTCCGCCGCCCGGCGCAGCAGGGGGACGGCCTCCCCCTCCCCCATGGCCGCCCCGTAGGCGTGGGAAAATCCCATGCAGCCCAGGCCCACGGCGGAAACGGCCAGGTCCCGCCCCAGCGTCCTTGTCTTCATCATTTCCTCATCTCCTTACGGCTTTATTGTAAACCCGCCGCCCGCCGGGGAGAAGTTTCCATTTGTTTCCCAGTGAAAACCCGGGGGTTATGGCCTGTGTCCTGCTCCTCCATACGCTCCGGAGCCCCCTCCTTCCGTCACGCGGCAAGGCCAAAGGCAGCCCTCCCCGCCCTTCTGAACGGCGGGAAAAGGCTGCCAGGCTGCCAAATTCCAAATATTTCCAGTTATTGATCCGTGAAAATGCCCTCCAGCCATCGGTCATAGGAGGGGATCCATCCCCCCTGGGCCCCAAAGCCGTGGGGCATCCCGTCCAGCTGGAGCCGCTCCACCGCCACGCCGGTCTCCTGGGCCGCGCCGGCATTGGCCAGGAACTGCTCATAAAACGGGTCCTGGGTGCCGTAGCGGCGGAGGAAGATGCCGCCGGGGAGGAGGAAGCGGGAAGCCCATAGGAACCGGGATCAGCCCCGGAACCGCAGGCCGCAAAACTTATTGGCAGAGCTGCAGCCAGGATGAGGGCCAGAATTCGCTTCACAGGCACTTCCCCTCCAGCTTGCTGGGTTACAGCCCCAGCCCGTCCAGCCAGGACTGGACGTCGCTTTCGCTGACATTGGAGGAGAAGCGGTGCCCCTCCAGCCAATCGCCGGTGCCGGCCATCTCCGCCAGAAGCTCCCCGCTCTCCCCCAGGCCGGAGCTGGCGGAGGTGCAGAAGGGGATCACCGTCTTGCCGGTAAAGTCGTTGGCCTCGATGAAGGCGTCCACCGGCCAGGCGGCGATGCCCCACCAGATGGGATAGCCGATGAACACGGTGTCGTACTGGTCCCAGCCCTCCACCGTATCCGCCACCAGCGCCACATCCCGGAGGGACTCGTCGTCATGCTCCCGGGAAACCCGGCTGTCGGCGCTGCCGTAGTTCAGGTCCTCGCTGGTGTAGGGGTCGGCGGGCTCCAGCTCAAACAGGTCGCCGCCGGTGAGCTGGGCGATATAGCCGGCCGCCTCCTCGGTGTTGCCGGTGGCGGAGAAATACACCACCAGGGTGCCGCCCTCCTCGGGCTGGGCTTCGGGCTGGGAGGGTTCCGCCTGAGAGGAGGCCTCGGAAGAAGCCGCCTCGGACGAAGCCGCCTCAGAGGAAGCGGCGGAGCTTCCCTGGGAGGAAGCCGCCTGGGAGGAGGAAGGGGCCTGGCTGCCGCAGGCGGCAAGGCCCATGACCATGACAAAGCTCAAAAGAATCGCTGCAAACCGTTTCATATTTGTTGCTGCTCCTTTCCTTTATTCGTAGCATTCCTGGAAGATTTCAAGGATTTCCTCGCGGGTCATCCGTCTATAGCTGCCCGCCGAGATGCCGCAACTGCCGGCGATCTCCGCCAGCTGCTCCTTTTTGGCGCCCAGCTCCTTCAGGGTGGTGGGGAGCCCGATCTCCCGGATGAAGGCCGCCAGGGCGTCAATACCGGCCAGGGCCAGTTCCTCGCCGGTTTTCCCGTCCCGGGGGATACCCCAGACGTTTTCGGCGAAGCGGACAAACTTGGGCAGCCCCTCCCGGTAAATGTGGCGGTAATACACCGGGTGGAGCACCGCCAGCCCCTGGCCGTGGTTGCAGTCGGTGTAAGCCCCCAGCTGGTGCTCCATATTGTGGCACTCAAAGTCGCACTTCTTGCCCATTTTGATGACCCGGTTCTCGGCCATGGTGGAATCCCACATCAGGTTGGAGCGGGCGGTGTAGTCCCGGGGGTCCCGGATGGCGGCCCGGAGGTTGCGGATGACGCTCCGCATCAGGGCCTCCATGATGTCGTCGGATACGTTGTCCTCGTTGGGCTCGCTGAAATAGGTTTCCATAATGTGGCTGAGAATATCAAAGCTGCCGGATACCATCTGGCCCGCCGGCACAGTGTAGGTATAAACCGGGTCCATGAGGGCGAAGGCGGGGTTCAGCCTGGGATAATCCCGGCCGGTCTTGACCTTTTTCTCCTCATTGGTGATCACCGCGCCGCCGTTGCACTCGCTGCCGGTGCCCGCCACCGTGACGATGACCCCCAGGGGGAGGGGCTCAAAGTCGATGACGCCGGAGCGGGCCCAGAAGTCCTCCCAGACGTCCCCGTCATACCGGGCCGCCAGGGACACCGCCTTGCAGCAATCCATCACCGAGCCGCCGCCGACCCCCAGGATCATCTCCACCCCCTTTTCCCGGGCCAGCCGCGCCCCCTCCTGGACCTTCCGGTAGGTGGGGTTGGCCATGATGCCGGGGAACTCCACCACCTGCTTCCCGGCGGCGGAGAGAATCCCCATCACCTCGTCATAGATGCCGCTGCGTTTGATGGAGCCGCCGCCGTAAGCCAGCATCACGGTGGAATAGGGCTTTGTGAGGCAGGAAAGGTATTCCTTCACGCAGCCCTGGCCGAAATAGACCTTGGTGGCATTTTGAAAAATAAAGTTGTTCATAAAAGACGCTTCCTTTCGTCGTCAGATTTTACTCCATTTGTCCTTCCCAGAAATCCACCGCCTGGTCCAGCCAGCCCTCTGCGGCGGTGCCGGTCCCCAGCCCGAACCCATGGCTCAGGCCGGGGTAATGGTGGAACTCGGTGGGGATGCCCAGGGCGTCCAGGGCCCGGATGCGCCGCTCCATGGTGCGCCAGCCGGCGATGCCGTCGTTTTCCCCCACACAGGCGAAGGTGGGCGGGTCGTCCCCGGCATAATCGCTGTGGCCGGTGTACTGCATGATCACCGCGCCGGGCCGGGGCAGCTCCTCCCCGCCAAAGGCCGCCGGGCCGTAGGAGCCCAGCCACGCCGCCATCCGCCCCCCGGCGGAGCCGCCCCAGAGGGAATAGCACCGGGTGTCCACCTCCAGCTCCCCGGCGTGGTCAAAGATGAAACTGATGGCCCGGGCCAGGTCCTCGCAGGCGGTCTGGGCGCCGGGGCGGTAGATAAGGGCGAAGGCGTTGTATCCCCGCTTGGAAAGCTCCAGGGCGTGGGGGAAGCTGTCCTGCATGGCCCCCACATAGGCGAAGCCCCCGCCCGCATTGCAGACGGCGAAAGGCGCCCCCGGCTCCCCCCGGAAGAAGAACAGCCCCGTGTCCTCCTTTTCCGGGTCGGCGGCCTTTTCCTCCTCGGTGTAGATGTCGTAAAACACCGTTTCCCCGGCGCCGGCCCGCTGCCACAGGCTGTTGACGATCTCCACTGTTTTTTCCGGGTCGATGTTGCTGTACCAGGTCAGCCGCAGCTCCCCCAGGGTGTCCCCGCTCCAGTAGCCGCTGTCCGCCGGGAAGATCAGCCTGCCGTATTCCCCGAAAACGGGGTCGCCCATCACTTCCTCGATGGGGGTGTCCGCGGTAAAGGGGCCGCCCTCCCCGGAGGCTGCTTCCACTTGCTCCACCCCTTCCCCGGCCGGGGGAACGCTGCCCGCCGGCCCCTCCCCCGTCCCGGGGGGCGGGCCGCCGCACCCACCCAGCCAGAGCAGCAGGCAGAGGGCGGCGGCAAGACATCCCATCGGCTTCATTCTCCCTCACCCAACCTTCCTTTGTTCTGTTTCCATTATAAAAAAATCGAAACCTCCGGGGAAGTTTCGATTCGTTATGCAGTATTTACCGCTGAGTTAACAGCGGCCTTTTACCGGGCGGAAACCTTTTCCACCGCCCGCAGGAACCGTTTCACCACGGGGGATGGCTCGGGGGAGTGAAGCAGGCCAAAGGGGATGGTGTAGCCCCAGTCCACCGGCAGCACCTTCAGGAGGGGGTGGACGTACCGCCAGTTTTCAATGGCCATCAGGACGCAGTTGTTGTTTTCGCACTGGTTGAAGGCCGCCACATCGTAAAAATCAAAGTCCACAATGTGGATCTGGGGGTGGTTCTTCCAAAGGTCGTCCCGGAGCAGGTCCACATAATGGCTCCACTCCCGGCGCATCAGCATCAGGTCCTCCCCGTAGAGGTCGGTCACGGTGAGCTTGTCCTTCTGGGCCAGCCTGTGATGGATGGACACGGCGCAGCAGATGGGCTCCCGGGAAATCTCAAGGCCGGCGCACTGGCGCAGGTTCAGCATGGTTTCGTCGAAAATCCCCGCCACCACGTCGATGTTCTGCCCCAGGTTGGCCAGGATCTCCCGGGCGTTTTCCGGGGTGTTTTCAAAGGGGATCAGCTGGAACTTCACATCGGGGCAGTACTGCTGCACCCTGGGCCACAGGTCCACCAGCACCTGGGCCGGGGTCATGGGGGAGGTGCCGATGCGGATGACGCTGCTGCTTTCCTGCATGGCGTTCTTGGCCCGGGTGACCGAATCCTTGCAGTACTGGATGATGTACTTTGCGTCCTGGTACATGGACTGTCCCGCCTTGGTCAGCACCAGCCCCCGGTGGGTGCGGACAAAGAGCTTCAGCCCCAGGTTCTCCTCCAGGAGGTTGATCTGCTTGATCACCGCCGGCGGGGAAATGTACAGCTTTTCGGCGGCCTTATTGAAGCTGCCCGAATCCACCACGCACAAAAAGGTTTCCAGCTGGGGGTTATACATTGGGGGGTCTTCTCCTCTCTCCCGGGGCGCTCCTCCCGGGGCCCCGCATCCACGGCATCCAATTTATTCCAATTATATTTTACCAAAATCCGTCCCCATATGTAAAACTGTTTTTTCGCGGCCCCCTGCCCGGGGGGCCGCTCCCCTCCCCCGGGATCAGTCCTCGTCCCCGGCCTTGAAGTTGTAGATGGGGCGGATGATCTTCACCACCTCCGCCGTGGGCCCGATGTTGTCCAGGATGTCCTGCATTCCCTTGTAGGCCATGGGGCACTCATCCAGGGTGGACTTGCTCACCGAGGTGGTGTAAACCTCCGCCATCTGCTTTTTGAACTCCGAAACGGTGAAGGACTGCTTCGCCTCGGCCCGGCTCATAAGGCGGCCCGCCCCGTGGGGGGCGGAGCAGTTCCAGTCCTCGTTGCCTTTACCCACGCAGAGGAGGCTCCCGTCCCGCATATTGATGGGGATGAGCAGCCGCTCCCCCGCCCGGGCGGAAACCGCGCCCTTCCGGAGGATCATCTGCTCCGTATCAATATAATTGTGGATGGTGGTGAACTGCTCCTCCACATGGAGCTTCATGCCCTTGACGATCTCATCCATCATGGCCTGGCGGTTGAGCATGGCAAACTGCTGGACGATCTTCATGTCGTGGATGTACTGGTCAAAAAGCTCCCCGGACACATAGGCCAGGGCCCTGGGGATGCTGGTCTGTTTGAGGTTTTTCAGCTTCTTCAGCTCTTTCTGAATCTCCTTCTCCCGGCCCTCCGCCTTCATCTGGGCGACCAGCGCCTCGATGGAGGCGTCGTCGGTGCGGTTCAGGACCTTGTAGCCCGCCTCCTGGTAGTAGCTTGCCACCTCCACCCCCAGGTGGCGGCTGCCGGAGTGGACCACCAGGTAAAGGTTCCCCTCGCCGTCCCTGTCCACCTCGATGAAGTGGTTGCCGCCCCCCAGGGTACCGATGCTCTTTTCCGCCCGCAGAAGGTCCACATGGCGGGCGCAGCACAGCTCGTTCAGGTCGATCTGGCTGAGGCAGCGGTGGGCTTTATCCCGGATGGAAAAGCCGGAGGGGATTTTCTCATAGATCAGCTTGTCCAGCTTCTGGAGCTCGATATGACTCTCCCGGACGCGGATGGTCTCCATGCCGCAGCCGATGTCCACCCCCACCAGGTTGGGCACCACCCTGTCGGTGATGGTCATGGTGGTGCCGATGGTGCACCCCTTGCCGGCGTGGATGTCGGGCATCAGCCGGATGCGGCTGCCCACGGTGAATTCCTGGTTGCACAGCTCCTGCACCTGGGCGATGGAGGCGCTGTCCACCACATCGGTGAAGATTCTGGCCTCGTTGTATTTACCTTTGATCTCAATCATAATTTTCTCCATTTTGGACGCAGACGCAAATTCGAAATAACGCAAAAGGCCTGGAGCCCCATTTGGCTCCAGGCCCTTGCCTGGTGGTGGAGACGGTGGGGATCGAACCCATGACCTCTTGAATGCCATTCAAGCGCTCTCCCAGCTGAGCTACGCCCCCGAATGATTCTTTTGTTTGCCGAGAACGATGATTATTATACCTGACCATGTCCTGAAAGTCAATAGTTTTTTTCTGATGGGGAGAAAAATTTTTCTTTGACATCCTCCCCGCCCCGGGGATACAATAGAGCCAGTCAAAAGACAGGAGGGATTCCCTATGAAAGACCGCCTGACCGCCCTCTGCCGGGAGCTGGGCCTGGAGGACCCGGGCTTTTTCCCCTGCCGGGACGGCCCCGCCGGGCTGGGGTGGGGCATCTCCCTGGCTGTACGGCTCTCCGGCGCCGTGGTGGACGAGATCGGGGACGCCCCCACCCACAGCTATTTTCACCACTATCGCACCGTCAACGCCCTTCTGGACCACGCCATGCTCCGGGTGGGGCTGGCCCTCCAGCGGGAGGGGTGGCGGTACCTGCCCATCCCCGCCTCCCAGAGCGTCCCCACCCCCGACGACCCCAGGGGCTACCACGGCAGGTGGTCCCACAAAAAGGCCGCCGTCCTGGCCGGGCTGGGGACCATGGGCGCCAGCGGCCTTTTCCTCCACAAGGAGTGGGGGCCCCGGGTGCGGCTGGGGACGGTCTTTACCGACTGCCCCCTGGCGGAAGCCCCCTCCCCCATCCTCCTGCCGGACCGCTGCCAAAGCTGCGGCGCCTGCGCGGCGGCCTGCCCCGCCGGGGCCATCCGGGGCAGGATATGGGACCCCGCCATGGAGGAATTCTCCCTGGTGGACCCGGAAAAATGCAGCCGCTACATGAAGGAGCACTTCCAGCACATCGGCCGGGGGGCGGTCTGCGGCATCTGCATGAAGGTCTGCCCCCTGGGGCGGGAAGGCACCCGGGGCCATACCGGCGCATAAGATAGCCGGGAGGTGGTTTCTATGGACCTGCGAAACGGCAGCATCACACTGGGGGAGATCCTGAAGCATCCCGGGGCCCGGGCCCTGGTGGAGCGGGAATTCCCCGGCCTTCTCCGCCATCCCCTGGCGGGGAGCTTCATGGGGATGACCCTGAACCGCGCCCTGGCCCTGCTGGGCGGGCGGATCCCCCGGGAGCGGATCAAAACCCTTCTGGAGGCGCTGAAAGCCCTCTGACGCCCTACCGCGAAAACGCCGCGGGAACCGTCCGGTTCCCGCGGCGCTTCCTTTTGGGGAAGAAGAATCACTTTTCCTTGACAAAGAGGGGGATGGTGCCCAGGTAGACGATGTCGTCCCGCTGGGCGGCCTCGCCCTCCGCCAGGATGGCGGCCCGGGCCACGGTGGTGCCTCCCGCCAGCTCCACCAGATGCTCCACGGCGGCCAGGGAGCTCCCGGTGGAGATGACGTCGTCCACAATGGCCATCCGGGAACCCTTGATCAGCTTGATGTCGTCCTCGTCCAGGCAGAGGATCTGCTTCTTCTGGGTGGTGATGGAATGGACCTCGGTGACGATGGGGTTCTTCATATACCCCTTCACCGACTTGCGGGCGATGAGGTACCGGGGCATCTTCATCACCTTGGCCATCTCATAGATGAGTGGGATGCTCTTGGCCTCGGCGGTGATGAGGTAGTCCACGGGGGGGAGGAGCTTGGCCAGCTCCCGGGCGCAGGGCTCCACAATCTCGGTATCGCCGAAGATGACAAAAGAGGCGATGGACACGGTATCGCTGATGGGGACCACCGGCAGGCTGCGCTTGACGCCCGCCACGTTAATGTCGTAGGTTTCCATAAGATGCAGTTCTCCTTTTTGGCGGTTTGGTGGATTTTCCAGGTACAGATATATCATACACCAATCCGGCCCGCCGCACAACCTGCCGTCAGCAGATTTTTAGGTCCGTGAGAGAAGATTCTGCACAGCGTAAGACTGTGCCCCGCTCTTTGGCGGGCCTGCGGCCCGCACGGTTCGTTCCCGACCTGGGAATTAGAAGGCGCTTTTTGGAAAATTCCCAACGGTTTCATGGCGCTTTTATGGGTTAAGCCGCAGTGGTTCTGCCTGCCTTAGCTGCGCAGCGCACAATCTTTTGATCCGCATAACGCGGCACACGTCGTTACCAGCGGGTGCCAACCCGCCAAAGAGCGGCGCACAGACTAGCGCCTCTGTGTCCCTTCTCTCACGGACTTGCCAGCGGGTGCCAACCCGCCGGGATTGTGAAGTTGAAGTAACTGCTATATAATGGAAGCAAAAGGCCGGGACGGGGGCGCCTCCCCCGCCGCCGGGAAGGGAGGCGCGGCTTATGGAATGCAGTCTGCGGGAATGGCGGATGGAGGACGCCGGGGAACTGGCCCGGATTATCTCCCCCGGGGTGCTGGAAAACCTCCGGGACGGCATCCCCTTCCCCTACACCCAAAGGGATGGGGAGGAATTTATCGCCTCTATGCTGTCGGCGGACCCCCGGCGGGTCTTCGCCTTCGCCATCACCGCCCAGGGGCGGCTGGCGGGGAGCATCACCGCCTTCCGTCAGGAGAACATCCACTGCCGCACCGCCGAGCTGGGGTACTACCTGGGGGAGGAATGGTGGGGCCGGGGCCTGGCCTCCAGCGCCGTGGCCCAGGCCTGCCGCCGGATTTTTGAAACCAGCGACATCCTGCGAATCTTCGCCGAGCCCTTCGCCCGGAACGCCGCCTCCTGCCGGGTGCTGGAAAAGGCCGGCTTCACCCTGGAGGGGACCCTGCGGAAAAACGCCGTAAAGAACGGCGAAATCCTGGACATGAAGCTCTACGCCCTTGTGCGGGAGGCGGAGGAGATGGGGACAACCGAGAAAGGACTGAAACTATGAAGTATTACTTCATCATCAACCCTGCCGCCGGGAAGGGGACGGCGGCCCGGCTGATCCCCCGGATTCGGGCGGCGGCGGCCCGCCGGGGCACGGAGGCGGTGGTCCACACCACCTCCGGGCCCGGGGAAGCCGAGGAATTCGTCCAGGAGCGGTGCCTCCGGGAGGCTGGGGAGGAGCTGCGCTTTTACGCCTGCGGCGGGGACGGCACCGCCGGGGAGGCGGCCCGGGGCCTCCTGGGGACGGAAAACGCCGCCCTGGGGGTGATCCCCTGCGGCTCCGGCAACGACCTGGTGCGGAGCTTCCCCGGCCGGGATTTCCTGGACCTGGAGGCCCAGCTGGACGCCGCGGCCGTCCCCCTGGACCTGGTGGAATTCTGCGGCAGGGTGGCGGTGAACCTCTGCAACTGCGGCCTGGACGCCAATGTGGCCCACAATATGCCCCGGTTCAAACGGCTGCCGGGGGTTTCCGGCAGCATGGCTTACCAGCTCTCCATCGCCCACACCTTTTTCCACCGGCTCTGGAAGGATGCCACGGTGCGGCTGGACGGCGGCCCGCCCCAGAAGGCCCGGCTCCTGCTGCTGGTGGCGGCCAACGGGCAGTATTACGGCGGGGGCTACCGGGGCGCCCCCCTGGCAAAGCCGGACGACGGCCTGCTGGACGTCTGTATGGTGTCCTCCATCAGCCGCTGGAAAATCCTGGGCTTTTTGCAGAAATACCAGCAGGGGTTCCACCTGGAGGACCCGGCCTGGGCCCCCTATGTCACCTACCGCCAGGTGCGCCGGGTGGAGGCGGAATTTTCCAGCCCGGTGACCATGTGCCTGGACGGGGAAACCTTCCAGGGCACCCGGATGTCCGCCCGGATTCTGCCCGGGGCGGCGCGGTTCCTGCTGCCGGCCCTTCCCGGGGAAGCTGGACCGGGTGGAATCAATGGGCTATCTATCACAGAATGATACTTTAATAAGGGGCAAAAGTGAATTTCTGCTTCAGCAGTACACATTGCCGCCTTTGAACAGCCAGCGTGCCGCTCCCCCGGGTGGGGAGCGCGGATTGAAATGTCGCACTGGATTTCGTCTGGGACAGGGCCAAGGCTGCGTCCCGGCGCCCCGCCTCCTCCCCTTCTGCGGGGAGGGGCGGGGGCGCTTTTGCTTATTTCCGCGGCGGGCCGCCTGCTCCTAAAGTTTTATGACAATTTTCCAGAAAATTCCAGAAAATATTCCCGGTTTTTCTTCGTTTCCCGTTTACATCCAAGGGAAAAAAAGGTATACTAATTGTATATATTGGCCCATCCTGATTTTGTCAGGGAAGGGTTTTTCAAAGGCTGTGCATCCTAACAGGGATTCCGGTTTTATTTTTGGAGTGTTGCCGATGAAACGAAAAATCCTTTGCTTTCTCGCGGCGGGGAGCCTTGCCCTCTGTTCCATGGCCCCCACCGCTTATGCTTTGACCCCCAGCCTGGACATTATCTCCGATACTTACTGCGTCATGGACGCCGCCAGCGGCCAGGTCCTCATTGAAAAAAACAAGGACAAAGTGAAAGCCCCCGCCAGCATCACCAAAATCCTCACGGTGGGCATCGCCCTGGAGCGGGGGGGCGACCCCAACGACCGCTTCGTTCTGGACTACAAGACCTGCCATTCCCTGGAATCCGGCGCCACCCATATCGCCCTCACCGAGGGGGAGGAGATCAGCTTCCAGGACGCCCTGATGGCCACCATGATCATGTCCGCCAACGATGCCGCCAACGCCGTGGCCCAGTACACCGCCGGGGATATGGACCTTTTTGTCCCCCTGATGAATGAGAAGGCGGCGGAGCTGGGAGCGGTGAACAGCCACTTTGAGAACCCCAACGGCCTGGACGCCGACGGCCACCAGACCACCGCCTACGATATGTGCCTCATCACCCGATGGGCCCTGGGGGTGGAGGGCTTCACCGACTACTACGGCGCCACCAGCTACACCATGGCCCCCACCAACAAGCAGTCCCAGTCCCGGCCCTTCAATACCTCCACCAGCATTATGAAGGAAAGCTCCCAGTATTACTACGACGGGGTAATCGGCAGCAAAACCGGCTATACCTATAACGCCCGGCATACCCTGGTCACCACCGCCGAGCGGGACGGCATGACCCTCATCTGCACCGTCATGGACTCCGCCTCCTCCAACGACAAGTACCGGGACACCGCGAAGCTCCTGGACTACTGCTTCGAAAACTTCGGCACCCTCTCCCTCCGGGCCAAGAACATCCAGGATTTTGACGTGCCCATCCTCAGCAACGGGGAGCAGATCGGCATGGTGAACATCGCCATGGATGAGGACATCAACCTGGTGGTGTCCCGGGGCACCGAGGTGAATGACCTGACCTTCTCCTACGACATCCCCGACCATTATGAAAACGGGGAGGAGATCGCCCCGGTCCTCACCATCCTGGACCCGAACGGCCAGCAGCTTTACCAGGGGCCTATGGACTTCACGGTAGGCCAGGCCGCCGGAGGGCTCCAGCAGGCCATCTGGAAGGGCCAGACCCTGGTTTACCCCATCAAGGAAACCGCCCTGGCGGTGCTGAAATGGACGGGGATTCTCCTGGGCATCGCGGGGGCGGGGCTGCTCATCGCCCGGTTCTTCATCCAGCGCCATTACCAGAAGCTCCGGGAGGAGCGGCGCCGCCAGCTGGCGGAGGAGCGCCGCCGCCGGAAGGCTGCCCTGCGGAAGGCCGCCAGGGAACGGAAAAACACCCCCTACGACAACGTCACCTATTGGCCGGGGCTCCAGGAGGACCGCCGCTGGCCCCCCACCGGTTCCCAGTGGTAACGCCCGGAGAAAACCCGGCACAGAAAAAAATCCCCTTTGAGCGGTGTGCCCATAAGAAAGCTTTGCCGGGAAAACCAAGAAAAAACGGCCATCTGCGGTGTTGCCGTCCCTTGCCATCCACCAAGGATG
>CAJFUT010000145.1 GCA_904420255.1 uncultured Angelakisella sp.
GAGAGAAAGTGACAAAGAGCGGCCGGGGAGCCCCCCGGACCCCCGTGCGGGGCGACAGCCATCCAGCGGGGGGTGTCGGCCCGGCCCGCCCGCTGTTCGCGGCGGAGTCCGGGCCTCCACTGGCCCCCGGATAGGATTGGCGCTCTCTGCGCCGCTGGGCCCGTGCGGAGGGATCAATTTGCGTAACGGAGTGGAGCAAATTGCGAACCCGCGGGGGCCACCCCGCGAGTCCCGGCGGTTCTGCGGCACCAAGCTGCGCGGCGCACAAACTTGCGGTTTGCAGGCCGCGGCTCACGTCATTGCCCGCCGGGGCCACCCGGCTAGGTGATTTTGGCTTCGGTGATGGGGCGGAAGCCCTCGCCGGTGATCTGGTTGGCCTCCATGAGGATGGTGAAGGCGTCTGGGTCCTCCCTTTTGACGATCTCCTCCACCTGGTAATACTGGGCCGCCCGGACGGCGCAGAGGAGGATTTTCCGCTCCTGGCCGGACCAGGCCCCCTCGGCGTGGAGGAGGGTGACCCCACGTTCCAGCTCGTTCATGATCCGGGAGGCGATTTCCCGGCTGTGGTCGCTGATGACCAGGATCACCTTGCCGGTGTCCATGCCGTAGAGGATGCCGTCCAGGATCTTGCCGGTGGTGTAAATGGTGATCATGCCGTAGAGGCCGGTTTCAATGTTCCGGAACACCGCGGTGGAGATGAGCAGCACCATCACATCCACGGCAAACAGGAGCTTGCCGATGGAAAGGTGGCGGAACCGCAGCTGGATCAGCCGGGAAACGATATCGGTGCCCCCGGTGGTGGAGCCCCGCATAAACACCGGGGCCAGCCCCATGCCGATGCCCACCCCGCCAAACAGGGCCGCCATGATCCGCTCCCCGGTGTAAACCGGGAGGAAGGCCGCCGCCAGGTCGATCATCAGCGACTGGATAAAGACCGATTTCAGGGTCTTGAGGGTGAACCGGCGCCCCAGGAATTTCCAGGCCAGCAGCAGCAGGGGGATATTGATGGCCATGTTGAGGGTACCCACCGGCAGGCCTGTCAGATAGTTGACGATAATGGACATACCCGAAACCCCGCCCGGGGCGATCTGGGCCGGGCTGACAAAGCAGCTCAGCCCCAGGGCAAAGACGAAGCCCCCCGCCGCGTCATAGGCCGCGTCCACGCAGAAGGTTTTCACCGCCTTGGAAATACTCGTTTTCAAAAGACCCCTCCTCCCCTCCAACCGCTTATTTTATTCCGGGGACGCTTCCCCCAGGGCCACCGGGGGCATCCCGTCCAGAATCATCCCAAAAAGCTCGTAGACCCGCTCCACCCGGCCGGAAAGGTAAAGATAGCCGAACAGCGCCTCCAGGCCGGTGGCCCGGCGGTAAACCACCGGGTCGGTGTGCTTGGGGGTGTGGGTGGAATTGGCGTTGCGGCCCCGCTTGAAGACCGCCTCCTCCTCCTCGGTAAGGGCCGGGGCGATGAGCTCATAGGCCGCAGACTGGGCGTTGGCGCAGACCAGCCCCACCGCCAGGGCGTGCAGCCGCCCCACATGGGCGTTGCCCAGGGAGGCCAGGTGCTCCCGCACCAGCAGCTCATACACCCCGTCCCCCACAAAGGCCAGATTCAAAGGGCTCAGCAGACCGGGTTTTTCCACCCGGGGACCCGGCTGGGTCATGGCCCATCCTCCTTCCCGCTCAGCGCAGGTACTCAAATTCAAAGCCCAGGATGCTCACCAGATCCCCCTCCTGGACCCCCATTTCCTCCAGCTTGTCGATGATGCCGCTGAGGCGCAGCACCCGCTGGAAATACTGGAGGGATTCGTAGTCGTCCACATCCACCATCCCCAGCACCCGGGAGAGCCAGTCCGCCTCCACCACATAGACCCCGTCCTCCCGGCGGATCTGGAACTGGTTGGGCTTGGCCTCGGCCAGAAGCTTTTCCCGGTCCAGGGGCTCCGGCTGGTACTCCACAATGGGGGGCAGGGTCTGGAGCCGCTGGGCGATGGCCTTCACCAGTTCCTCCGTCCCCTGTCTTGTGGCGGCGGAAATGGGGAAGAAATCGTAGCCCTGCTCCAGGATATAGGCCCGGAAAGCCTCCACCTGCTCCGGGGAGGCGATGTCGCATTTGTTGGCGGCCACCAGCATGGGGCGTTTCGCCAGCTCCGGGTTGAACCGCTCCAGCTCCCGGTTGATGGCGGCAAAGTCCTGGACCGGGTCCCGGCCCTCGCTGCCGGAAACGTCCACGATATGGACGATGAGGCGGCAGCGGTCCACATGGCGGAGGAACTGGTGCCCCAGCCCGGCCCCCTCGCTGGCCCCCTCGATGAGGCCGGGGATGTCGGCCATGACAAAGCTGTCCTCGTCGCTGACCCGCACCACCCCCAGCACCGGCACCAGGGTGGTGAAGTGGTAGTTAGCGATCTCGGGCCTGGCGGCGCTCACCACCGAGATGAGGGTGGACTTCCCCACGTTGGGGAATCCCACCAGTCCCACATCGGCCAGCAGCTTCAGCTCCAGCTCCACCTCGAAGCTCTCCCCAGGGTAGCCCCCTTTGGCGAACTTGGGGACCTGGCGGGTGGCGGTGGCAAAGTGGCTGTTGCCCCAGCCCCCCTTGCCCCCCCGGGCCACCGTCACCGGTTGGTCGCTGGAGAGGTCCGCCAGGATTCGGCCGGTTTCCGCCTCCCGGACCACGGTGCCCTTGGGCACCCGGATCACCAGGTCCGCGCCGTTTTTGCCGGTGCATTTCTTCTGGCCTCCGTCCTGGCCCTTTTCCGCGAAATACCGCTTCTTATACTTGAAATTGATGAGGCTGTTGACATTGGTGTCCGCCAGGAACACCACATCCCCGCCCTTGCCGCCGTCCCCGCCGTCGGGGCCGCCGGCGGCCACAAACTTCTCCCGGTGGAAGGATACCTTCCCGTTGCCGCCGTCCCCGGCCTTGATGACGATCCGGGCCTTGTCCACAAACATGGTGTACGCCCCCTTCCTATTATGCTCAAACAGAAAACAAACCCCGGATGTGGAGCGGTGTACCCATAAGAAAGCTTTGCCGGGAATACCAAGAAAAAACGGCCATCTGCGGTGTTGCCGTCCCTTGCCATCCACCAAGGATGCCTACGGGCCGGCGCCTTGCAGCTGGCCTTTTTTCTGGATTCCTGGCGCTTCGCGGCTTTTCTGCTGGCGCAGAAAAACCAAAGCTTTCTTATGAGCCCCCCGCTTGAACCCGGGATTTGTCGGTAAAGCTATTCTGAAATGGAACCTCAGGCGGGGTAGACAGAGCATTTCTTCCTGTCCTTGCCCATCCGCTCAAATTTCACCTTGCCGTCAACCAGGGCAAAGAGGGTATCGTCGCTGCCGATGCCAACGTTGGTGCCGGGATGGATGTGGGTCCCTCTCTGGCGGACCAGGATGTTCCCGGCCAGCACCATCTGGCCGTCCGCCCGCTTGACGCCGAGGCGTTTGGATTCGGAATCGCGGCCGTTCTTGGTAGAGCCTACGCCTTTTTTATGTGCCATGGATCAACACCTCACTTTTCTTCTGCGGTTTCCTCGGCCTTGGGAGCCTCGGTCTTCTTGGGGGCGGCCTTCTTGGCGGGAGCCTTTTTGGGGGCCTTCTCAGCCGCCTCAGCCTTGGGAGCCGCTTCCTCCACCGGAACGCCGGCCCGCTGCACCGAAAGGATCTCCACCTGGGTGTAGGGCTGCCGATGGCCCATCTTCCGCTGGGAATCCTTCTTGGGGCGGTAGGTCCAGACGGTGATCTTCTTGCCCTTGCCGTTCTTCACAACCTTGGCCACCACCTTGGCGTCCTCCAGGTAGGGGGCGCCGAAAACGGTTTCGCCATTGGCGCTGACGGCCAGGACGTTCTGGAAGGTGACCTCCTCGCCGGCTTCCACACCCAGCTTTTCCACATAGAGGGTGTCGCCCGCGGCGGCGGTATACTGTTTGCCGCCGGTTTCAAAAATAGCGTACATGGTATGTCCTCTTTCTTTCAGACTCGCTGCCCCGAGGCGGCGGACCCTGGAAAAGGGCGCACTTATGGCCTGGCGCATGCGGCAAGTAGTATTTTACCAGACGGCCCGGAGTTTGTCAACCCGGAATCCATTTTCCGCCTCACCGGGAGGCGGCGGTGATGGTGTTGCGCATCAGCATGGTGATGGTCATGGGGCCAACGCCGCCGGGGACCGGGGTGATGTACCCCGCCTTGGGCTCCACCGAGGCGAAGTCCACATCCCCGCAGAGCTTGCCGTTTTCGTCCCGGTCCATCCCCACATCGATGACCATGGCCCCCTCCTTCACCATATCGGCGGTGACGAACTTGGCCTTGCCGATGGCCACAATGAGGATGTCCGCCCGGCGGGTGACGCTGGCAAGGTCCCGGGTGCGGCTGTGGCAGATGGTGACGGTGGCGTTCTGATGGAGCATCAGCATGGCCATGGGTTTTCCAACAATGTTGCTGCGGCCCACCACCACGCACTCCTTCCCCTCCATGGGGACGCCGGTGCTTTTGATCAGCTCGATGATGCCGGCGGGGGTGCAGGGCAGGAAGCGGTAATCTCCGATCATGATGTGGCCCACGTTCTGGGTGTGGAAGGCGTCCACGTCCTTTTCCGGGCTGATGGCCGCAATGACCTTCTGCTCCGAAATCTGCCGGGGCAGGGGCAGCTGCACCAGGATGCCGTGGATGTCCTCCTTGCGGTTGAGGGTATCCACCAGGGCCAGCAGCTCCTCCTCGGTGGTATCCCCGGAGAGGGCGTATTCCTCGGAATAAATCCCCAGCTCGGCGCAGGCCTTTTTCTTATTGTTGACATAGACCCGGGAGGCGGGGTCGTCCCCCACGATCACCACAGCCAGGCCGGGGCAGATTCCCCTGGCCTTCAGGGCGTCCACTTCCCCCTTCATCTCCTGGCGGAGCTTTGCGGAAACCGCCTTCCCATCAATCACAACTGCCATGAGCTTTCCCTCCTGTCACATTCCGCTGGTTTCGTCCTTCTTTTCTTCTTCCGCCGGGGCGTCTTCCCCGGGCGCCGCAGTTTCCTCATTGGAGGGGGCGTCCTCCTCCCCGGAGCCGCTGCCGTCCGGGGCCGCCGCTTCCTCCTGAGAGGCTTCGGAGGCTTCCGGCTCCTCCCCGGGAGTGGGGCCGTCCGATTCCGCGGCGGGTTCTTCCCCGGGAGCTTCACCCTCAGCGGGCGTCTCCCCGTCGCCTTCGCCGGAGGAAGCTTCTTCCGCGGCGGCAGCGCCGTCCCTCTTCCCTTCTTTCTTCCGGCGGGCTTTCTCCTTTTCCTCCGCCAGCTCCCGGTCTACCTGGGCCATCCGCTCCCGGCTGGCGTCGGTGTCCGCATAAAGGGGCCTGGGGTGCTTCTGCAGCCGGAAGTGGAGGACCGCCATCAGCAGCAGGGAGCCCACACAGAGGGCCAGGGCCAGCAGCTGGCTGACCCGGTACTGCCCCAGCATCAGGCTGTCGGTGCGCAGCCCTTCGATAAAGAACCGGCCGAAGCCGTACCATGCCATATATCCCAAGGCCACCTGGCCGTCGTATTTCCGGCGGGGGGTCAGGACAAAGGCCAGGAACAAAAAGCCCAGGATGTTCCAGACGAACTCATAAAAGAAGGTGGGATGCACCGGGACGGTGGGGTCCACAATGACCCCCTGGGCCGCCAGGGCCTCGGCGTGGTTAAAGAGATAGCGGGAGATGGTGTCGGAGGTCATCCCCCAGGGAAGGGTGGTATTGCAGCCGAAGGCCTCGTTGTTGAAGAAGTTCCCCCAGCGGCCGATGCCCTGGGCCAGCAGCAGGCCGGTGAGGCCGGCGTCCAGCATGGGCAGGAAGGGGGCCTTCTTGATCCGGCAGACCAGCCAGCCCACCAGCACCGCCCCGATGACGCCGCCGTAGATGGCCAGCCCCCCCTCCCGGAAGGCAAAGATTTTCAGCAGGTTGTCCTTGTACATATCCCACTGGAAGATGACAAAATAGGCCCGGGCCCCGATGACCCCGCCTACCACCGCCCAGAGCAGCGCATCCATGCCGTCGTAGGGGTGGATTCCGAATTTCCTGGCCCGGAAATGGAAATAGGCAATCCCCAGGAGAAAGCCCAGAGCAAAGACGACGCCGTACCAATAGATATCGTAGTCCCCGATGCTGAAGGCCACCCGGCTCACCTCAAAGCTGAGGCCCAGTCCGGGAAAGCTGACAGTTTCCGCCATGGTTCAAAACTTCCTTTCCTGCGTAGAAGATCGTGGGGCGGCCCTCCGCCCCGGGGCGGGGCGCCCTCAGACGGGATTGATCACCGAAAGGGCGCCGTACTGGGGATCCAGGTCCTCCCGGAGGCGTTCCTCCAGCTCCTGAATGGTGAGACCCCGGACAATGTCCAGCAGCTCGTACATATTCTCCATGCCGGAGAAGTGGGTCAGCAGCATCAGGCCGGCCACCGCCTCCACCCGGCTGAACATCCCGATATAGCGGCCGTAGGCGGCCTTTTTGCACCGCTGGAAGGCTTCCGGCTCGATGCCCTCCGCCATCAGCCGGCGGGCCTCCCCGCAGACCGCCTCAAAGACCTTTTTGGGCTCCCGGCTTTCCCCGCCGTACATACAGCAGAGGTAGTCCCGCCCGCCCAGCACCTCATATTCGAAGGTGGCGTTGATAAGGCCCTGGTCGTAGAGGCGGCGGTAAAGGGGGCTGGATTCCCCGCAGAGGATCTCCAGCAGCACCTCGTCCGCCACCTGGCGCCGGAGGTTCAGAAGGCTGTCCCCCGCCGGGCCCTTGAAGCCCATCTGGAACAGGGGGGTGGAAACCGGCAGGGCCTGCTCCACATAATGGGCCACCACCGGGGCGGGCTCGTCGGCCCGGCGCCACTGGACGGTGATGTCCTCCCCCTTCTTCAGGACCTTGTCCGCCAGCTCCAGCACCACCTCGGGCTGGAAGTTCCCCGCCACCACCAGCACCATGTTCCGCAGGTTGTAGAAGGTGTGATAGCAGCGGTAAAGGAGGTCGGAGGTGATCCGGGCGATGGAATCGGTGGTGCCGGCGATGTCCAGCTTCACCGGGTTCTCGTAGTACAGGGCCCCCAGGAGGTTAAAGAGGGAGCGCCAGCCCGGGTCGTCGTCGTACATCCGAATTTCCTGGCCGATGATCCCCTGCTCCTTCTGGACCGTTTCCGGGGTGAAGTAGGGCTTGGTGACAAAATCCAGGAGGATTTCCATGGACTCCCGGAAGTTGTCGGAGCAGCTGAAAAGATAGGCGGTGCGGTCGAAGGAGGTGTAGGCGTTGGCCGAGGCGCCGGTTTTGGCGTATTTGGCGAAGGCGTCCCCATCCTCGCACTCAAACATCTTGTGCTCCAGGAAGTGGGCGATGCCGGCGGGCACCTCCACAAAGTCCGCCTCCTTCTGGGTCTTGAAGGTGGTGTCGATGGAGCCCACCTTGGCGGCGAACATGGCGTAGGCGGTGGAAAAGCCCTCCATGGGGCACATGAGGATGGTCAGGCCGGTGGGGTGCTCCACCCGCAGCAGCCGCT
The DNA here is from genome assembly GCA_904420255.1 of uncultured Angelakisella sp. Lineage (GTDB taxonomy): Bacteria > Bacillota > Clostridia > Oscillospirales > Ruminococcaceae > Angelakisella. Next base: position 7,490 of record CAJFUT010000145.1, read on the forward strand.
CCCCCAGGATGGGGGAGGAAAGGATGGTCTTATTCATGGGCGGGGTCCTCCTTCCCGGATTTGCTGGTGAGGAAATAGACGGTGTCCAGGGTGACCTTCCCTGCGGCGGCCACCACCGCCTCCCGGGTCACCCGGCGGATGGCCTCCGCCTCCTCTTCCGGGGCCACCTGGGTCCCCCGGAGGATCTGGGAAAGATACCAGCCCTCCAAAGAGCCCAGGCTGTCGGGGATGGAGCGGAGGGAGTTGACATAGGAGAGCTTGGCGGAATCCAGCTCCTCGTCGGAGAAATCCCCGGCGGCCACCGCCGCCAGCTGCTCCAGGATGGCTTCCCGGGCCTTGTCCCGGTTCTCCTTCTCCACCCCGATGTCCACCATCATGATGCCGGTGTTCTGGTCAAACCGGGCGGCGCAATAGTAGCAGAGGCTCCGCTTCTCCCGCACATGGATGAAAAGGCGGGAAAAGGGGGTCCCGCCGTACAGAAAGGCCATGAGCTTTACAGCGTCCATTTCCTCTTTTCCGGAGATGGCCCCGGTGCGGAAGCCCAGCACCATCTTGGACTGGGCGATGTCCATTTCCACCGTTTCCTCCCGCACCTGGTCCGCCCGCTCCACAATGGGGGCCGGGGCGAAGGGGGCGGGGCTGCGGGACACCCCGGCAAAGAGCCGGGTGAATTCCTCCCTGGCCCCGTCGGGGGAGCCGCAGCCGGCAAAGATGATCTCCACCCGGGCGGTGCGGATCAGCTCCCGGTAACGCTCCGCCGCGGCCCTGGGGGTGAGGGCCCGGGCCTTCTCCGCCCAGCCGTATTTGGGGATGGCCAGGCGGGTGCCCCGGCACATGAGGGCCCGGCACTGGTTCAGGGCGTAGGCGCGCTTTTCGTTGATCTCCGCCTGGATGGTGTCGATGAGATACTGGCGCTCCAGCTGGAAATCCCCTTCCGGGAAGGCCCCATCCACAATATTGGGGTCCAGGACGATCTCCCCCAGCAGCTGGGCGCAGCCGGCGGAGATCTTCTCCCCCGCCAGGGCGAAGCGGTCGTCCACCCCCACGATGGAGCAGCTGAGGATCTGGTACTCCCCGGTTTTGGACACGTCGGCGCTGAGGGAGGCCCCGTAAAGGTCGCAGAGCCGCTGCTCCAGCCGGGTCATATCGGGGCAGCTCCGGCTCCCCTTCCGCAGGAGGAAGGGGAGGATGGCGTTGGCGGTGACGGTTTCCTCATCCAGCGGGGTGATGAGATGCAGGGTAATGCTGTTATGCTTGAACTTCGGGTCCTGGATGGCGGAAAAATAAACTTCCTCCCCGATCCGGGCCCGGCTCAGATCTTGTTTCATGCACTCGCTCCTGTCCTGTGTGAAATTGGCCGGAGGAAGGGGGCGGCCACAGAAGGCCTCCCGGCTTTTCCTGCCGGCCGGCGGCTATTTTATTATACACAGCTTTGGCTCAAATTTCCATAGCCTGGCCCAAACCGCAACAATTTGTTCAAAATAC
>CAJFUT010000146.1 GCA_904420255.1 uncultured Angelakisella sp.
GGTCGGGAACGTGGCCTTGAAAGCCCCACCGGGGCTTTCATCCCGTTCGGGACCGGCCAGCCCGCGGGGGCCACCCCGCAGTCCCAACGGTTCTGCAAGACTAAGTTGAGCGGCGCACAATCTTTCGGTTCGCACATCGTGACTAACGTCGTTGCCCGCGGGGGCCACCCCGCAAAAGAGGGAGAGCCCTGGGGCTCTCCCTCTTTTGCGGTTAGACGGTGGGTTCGCTGATGGTGACGCAGCCGGGGAGGGTTTCCTCCAGCCAGGCCATGAATTCCTCATAGCCCGGGGTTTCCTCCGGTTCAGCGTAGGGGTTGGAGCGGGCGTAGCCCATGGCGAAGCCCCAGCGGCTGTTCTCCCCCGGAAACTCCCGGCCCCCGGTGAGGGAGGGGTCCTGCGCCCGGTAGGTTTCGTAGTCAGAAAGGCTCATGGCCCGGATCCAGGCCAGGGCGGGGGAATCCTCAAAGGAGATGGTGAGGTAGACCCCCGGGTCCTCCCCCTGGGTGAAGTCGGTGGCCAGGAAGGTGGCGGCGGGGCTCCCCTGGGGGAGCCGGACAGTGAGGCCCAGGGCGGCGTTCTCATAGGTGAGGCCGTCCCTGCTGACCACCCCCTGCTCCGCCGCGGTGCCGTAGCCGGTGGGCAGGTCCTCGTGGTGATTCTGGATGTATTTCCAGGAGCCGTCCTCCCCCAGCCGGAGCACCATGGTGCCCCGGGAGGAGGGGACCATCTCATACCCGTCGACCCCTGCGGTGAGGATGGAGAAATCCAGCTCCAGCTGGTCCCCGGTGCGGCGGCTGGCATCCACCTGGACGTCCACAGGGCCGCCGCCCCGCCCGCCGTAGTACCGGTAGACCTCCTCCTCCGGGAGGTAGAGCCCCTCCAGGAGGTTCTCCCGCAGGTCCTCGGGGGTCAGGTCAAAATGGGCGGTGAGGCAGTCCTCCACCACCTCCCGGGGGAAGTCCCCGTCGTACTCCGCCCAGTACTGCTCCATCTGCTCCGTGCCGGTCAGGTCCTCGAAGGCGTGGATCAGCACCGAGCCGTAAAGGGTCTGCATATTCTCCGGGCCGAAGTCGGTGCGCAGCAGCGTCCCCGCCGCCACCGGCCGCAGATAGGCTTCGGCGTAGGCTTCGTTCTCCTCAGGGGTGCCCTCCACCGTTTCGGCGGGGGCGGCGTCTTCCGGCTGGCTCTCCGGGGGCTCCTGGTTCTCCGGGGCCAGGGGGACGCTGGAGGGGGCCGGGGCGCTCTGGGCGTTTTCCGGGGCCTCCGGGGCGGATTCCGATTGGGAAGGGGAGTTCCCTCCGCCGCAGGCGGACAGAATCAGGCAGAGGGCGGCGGCCGCCGCCAGGATGCGGGTTTTCATGGCGTTTCTTTCCTCCTTATTCCGCGGTCACTTCGCAGCTCAGGTATTTCCAGCCGCCGTCCGGCTCCAGCCGGACGGTGAGGCGGTGGGTGGAGCCGGCCTGGGCTTCGCCGTAATCCAGGGCGACGTCCACCGTGAGGAGATCCCCTTCCTGGCTCCATTCGCAGCTGAGGGTGGGCACCATCCCCTTGCCGCCGCCGCCCCCGATGGAGTAGCCGCCGTACTGGGCGTCGTAGTAAAGGGGGTCGCTGCGCAGGTGGTCGGCGGAAACCTCAAAGTATTCCTGGATGCGGCCCTCGTAAAGGTCCTGGGGGTAGAACCAGCCCATATTCTCCCCCTTGGGGTTTTTGTAGGCCTCTTTTTTGTACTCGTAGTCCTCGTCCCAGGTGGTGGAGAAGAACCAGGAGAAATAGCCGCCGGGGGAGAGCTCCTCGGGGCTTTTCCAGCTTTCATCAAGGTAGAACAGGCTGACGGCGGTGGGGACCAGCCGGGGGGAGCCGTCGTAGGAGGAATCCTCCACGGCCCCATAGGTGCAGACAATCTCCTTCACCAGGCTGTCGTCCGCCTGGGGGACGGCCTCCAGGCCTTCCGAGGAAGATTCCGGGGGCTGGGTGGAAAGGGAAGAGGAAGCGGGGGCTTCGCCGGAGACCGGCTGGGCCCGGTCCTCCTCCCCGCAGGCGGCCATGGTGAGGATCATGGCGAAAACGGCCCCAAGGGCCAGGATACGGCGCGGCATGGGCGGCATCTCCTTTCGGTTTGGATTATCCCTCAATGGGGGTCACCTGGCAGCCCAGGTACTTCCAGCCGCCGTCCGGCTCCAGCCGCACCGTGAGGAGATGGCTGTTCCGGGGGGCGTTCACCGCGTTGCTTTCATCCACCTGGATGGTGAGGATGTCCCCTTCCTGGGTGTATTCCACCATGTTCAGGAGGGGCGCGATGCCCTTGCCCATCGTCCACTGGTTGGCGGAATAACCCTGGTAGTCGGCGTGGTAATAGACGGGGTCGCTGCGCAGATGGTCGGCGGAAACCTCGAAGTACTGCTGAATCCGGCCCTCGTAAAGGTCCTGGGGATAGAGGACGCTGTCGCTGCCGTCCGCCGAGGCCCCGGGGATGGGACTGGGGTAGAGCTCCTGCTGGGTTTCCCAGTCCTCCCCCCAGTCCCCGGTGTAGTACCAGGAGAAGTACCGGTCGGCGGAGATCTCCTCGGGGCTCTCCCAGCTTTCGGTGAGGTAGAAGAGGCTCCCGGCCAGGATGATGGGGTAGGTGCCGGGGTCGGCCCCCTCCTGGGTGGGCAGGGCGCCGTAGCGCATGACGATCTCCCCCACCAGCTCATCGTCGGCCTGGGGGACCTCTGCCTCTGCCGGGGTACTCTCCGGGGCGGAGGAGCCGGAATCGGGGGAAGCGGAGGCGGCCTGGGATTCCCCGCCGCTGCCGCCGCAGGCGGCCATGGTGAGGATCATGGCGAAAACGGCCCCGAGGGCCAGGATGCGTCGAAGCATAAAAAAATCTCTCCTTTTTCCTGTGTCGTCCTCCCTGTGGGGAAGGCATCAGAAATAGTAACGACGGGGAAGGGGGAATTATTGCAGAAAAATGAAAAAATTTTGAAAAATACCCGAGCGGGCCGCCCCGGCCCACGGGCGGTTTTTATGGCTGTGCTTTTGCATAGCAAAAAGGGACCGGCCGGCAGGAAGCCGGCTGGCCCCAGAGGGTGTTTGGGAAGGGGAAGGAATCCGGGTTACTCCGCCTTGCCGGCGCAGCCCAGGACGTCCACGATCTTGTGGCGCACCAGCTCCTTGATGTGGGCCCGGGCGGGGGAGAGGTACTGGCGGGGGTCAAAGTGGCTGGGGTTCTCGGCCATGTACTGGCGGATGGCGGCGGTCATGGCCAGGCGCAGGTCGGAGTCGATGTTGATTTTGCACACCGCCATGGAGGCCGCTTTCCGCAGCATCTCCTCGGGGATGCCGATGGCGTCGGGCATCTGGCCGCCGAACCGGTTGACGATGGCCACGTCCGACTGGGTCACCGAGGAGGCGCCGTGGAGGACGATGGGGAAGCCGGGGAGGCGGCGGCCCACCTCCTCCAGGATGTCGAAGCGGAGCTGGGGCTTCTGGCCGGGCTTGAACTTATAGGCGCCGTGGCTGGTGCCGATGGCGATGGCCAGGGAGTCCACCCCGGTGCGGGTGACGAAGTCCTCCACCTGGGCGGGGTCGGTGAAGTGGGCGTCGTCCTCGGAGACGTTGACGTCGTCCTCGATGCCGGCAAGCTGACCCAGCTCGCCTTCCACCACCACGCCGTGGGCGTGGGCGTACTCCACCACCTTTTTGGTGAGGGCCACGTTGTCCTCGTAGTCGTGGTGGCTGCCGTCGATCATCACCGAGGTGAAGCCCCCGTCCACGCAGGATTTGCAGATTTCAAAATCGGCGCCGTGGTCCAGGTGCAGGGCGATGGGCAGGCCGGTGTCGGCCACGGCGGCCTCCACCAGCTTGGTCAGGTAGATGTGCTTGGCGTATTTCCGGGCCCCGGCGGAAACCTGGAGGATGACGGGGGCCTTCTCCTCGGCGGCGGCCTCGGTGATCCCCTGGACGATCTCCATATTGTTGACGTTGAAGGCGCCGATGGCGTACCCTTCCTGATAGGCTCTGCGGAACATCTCGGTGGTGGTGACGAGAGGCATACTGAACAACTCCTTTTTGCTCTATTCTGTCCGCGCCGGCGGAGGCTATGACTTTCGGTACCATTTTACCAGCACCCCGGCGGGATTGCAACCCTAACCCAGTGGAACAGGGTCTGCTGGGCGATGCCGGCCCAGGGCAGGAGGTAGCGGGGCATCCCCCGGGGGTAGTATTTTTTCAGCACCCGGTCCATCCAGACGTCCACCGGGACGCACTCGGTGCGGCCGAAGCCGAAAAGGAGGACGCACTGGGCCACCTTCACCCCCACCCCCCGGACCTCCATCAGGGCCTTACGGGCCTCGGGGGTGGGCATCCGGGCCACCGCCTCCAAATCCAGCCGCCCTTCCGCCACCCGCCGGGCGGCATCCAGGATGTACTCCCCCCGCCAGCCCGCCCGCAGGGGAGCCAGGTCCTCCGGCGAAAGGGGGGCCAGGGCCTCCGGGGGCGGGAAGGCGCGGAAGCCGGAGCCGGGGATAGGCTCCCCCCAGCCCTGGCAGAGCCGCTCCACGATCCCCTTGATCCGGGGGATGTTGTTGTTGGCGCTGAGGATGAAGGTGCAGAGGGTTTCCCAGGGGTCCTGGCGCAGCACCCGGATGCCGGGGCAGAAGTCCAGGGCCCGGCGCATCACCGGGTTTTTCCGGAACAGGGCCGCGAGGGCGGCGTAGTCCCGGCCCAGGTCAAAGTAGGCTTCCCAGAAGGGGCGGTCCTCCTCCCTGAGGCCCAGGAGCAGGATGTCCTCCCCCTGCCGCTCCAGGGAAAGATACCGGCTCCCGGCGGCCCCCTCCCAGCGGCCCTCCGGCCCCTGCCGCCACCGGAAGGCCTGGCCGCAGTCCAGGGTTTCCGCCAGGGCGAACTGCCCCGCGCCCCCCACAAGGCGGAGGTTTTCCCCCTCCCGGCGCAGCTCCATGGCCCATCCCCCCTTTTCTCCTCTGGCAGTATAGCAGAAAAGGGGCCGACTGGCAACCAAAATCGCCGTATATTCGCTGTATATTTTGCAAATAAATGAATAAAAATTCGTGATTTGCCAAGAATCTGTAAAAATCTGTAGAATTCCGCGTTTTGGTGAAGGGTGGTGACAAGGTGAAATAACTGTCTGTATGAAAGGGCGTCCGGGGGGGTGGAACAGGAAAAAATTTCTCAACAGCCTGGGCAGGGAGGAGGGAACCCTGAAATAATACGGGGTTATCAACACTTTCCACCGGGTTTTCAACATTTTTTGTGGAAAGGCAGGTTGAAAATGTTGAAAACCCCATAATACCCAACGTATATTTTTCTTGGTCCGGGGCGGTGAAAAGCGGTGCATAAAGAAGCCCCGGGAAGCAAACCCTAAAAACGCCTGGAAAGGGTCTGGAAAAAACGGCGGGAGGGCGGTCCCGGCGGCCTTTCCGGGGGAATTACTGGGAACATACAGGAGGACATTATGCTGAAGGGTGTCAATAAGCGTGTGGTGGAAGTGGTGGATATTGAGAATGAATATTTTGAGAAGGCGATTCTGTTTCTGCGGGCGGGGCGCCCCGATTCGGATGAGAATATCCTGCGGCAGCGGGCCGGGGAATATGTAAGGACCATCAAATACCGCCCCAGGCGGGGCTTCCCCTGGAAAAAGGCGCTGCTGCTGGGGCTGGCGGCCGCGGTGGTGCTGGGCATGGGGCTTTGGTACGGGGGCTGGATGGCGTAGCGCCGCCCAGGGGGAGGGGCCCCCCGGGGCCTTCCCCTCCCCGGCTCCCGCGGGGAGGGTGGAAAACCCCGCCGACCTCCCGTTCCGGCCTTTCCTTGAAGAAAAAAGTATGGTATACTTTCCCTGTATCGCATCAAAACCGGGAAATACAGCCGCCAAGGGCGGCGGGAACAGGATGGGAAAGCCAATGGATGAGAAAAGAAGGACAGAGGCGGTGGCGGGGCGCAACCCGGTGCTGGAGCTGCTGCGGGCCGGCCGGGAACTGGAATGCGTCTACATACAGGCCGGCCTGACCGGGGGCTCCCTGGGGAAGATCGCCGCCCTGGCCAGGGAGCGGGGCGTCCCGGTGAAGGAGGCCACCCCCGAGAAGCTGCTGGCCCTTTCCGGCATCCGGAGCCACCAGGGGGTGGCGGCGGTGCCGGCGGCGGCGGACTACGCCCGGATGGAGGACATCCTGGAGCGGGCGGGGGAGGAGCCCCTCTTTGTGGTGCTGGCCGACGGGGTGGAGGACCCCCACAACCTGGGGGCCATCATCCGCACCGCCGAGGCGGCGGGGGCCCACGGGGTCATCATCCCCAAGCGCCGCAGCGCCGGCCTGACGGCGGCGGCGGTGAAGGCCTCCGCCGGGGCGGCGGCCCACCTGCCGGTGGTGCGGGTGGCCAACCTGGTTTCGGCCATGGAGGAGCTCCGGGAGCGGCGGAACATCTGGTTCTACTGCGCCGATATGGACGGGGAGAGCTGGTGCGCCGCCGATTACCGGGGCGATATCGGCCTGGTGGTGGGCTCCGAGGGCTCGGGTGTCAGCCGCCTGGTGAAGGAAAAATGTGATTTTGTGGTTTCCCTGCCCATGGCGGGGAAGGTGAATTCCCTCAATGCCTCGGTGGCGGCGGGCATTGTGCTGTATGAGATGGCCCGCCAGCGGATGGGGCTGCCGGCCAGGCAGCCGCAGCGGAAGACCATTCCGGGAGGTCATGACATTGCCTGACAAGAGATACGATGTGGACGATATCCTCCGGGAAATCCGGGCGAAGCAGGGCGGGGAGGCCCCCAAGCCCAAGCCCGCAGCCCCGGCCATGAGCCGGGAGGACAGGGAACTGCTGAACCGGGCCCTGGAGCACGGCAAAGGGAGCGCCTTCGGCCAGTGGGAGGAGGTATCCGCGCCTCCGGCCCCCAAGGAGCCCCCGGCCCAGGAGCCGGAGTACTTCCCCGAGGTGAAGCTGGAGCTGCCCCGGGAGGAGCCGGCCCAGGTCCCCTCCCTGGACCAGCTCTGGCAGGAGGAGGACACCGTCCCCGTCCGCCGGCAGGCCGCCCGTGAGGCGGCCCCCCGGGAGAGGCGGGAGGCCGGGAAGCGGGAGGAGCCCTCCGCCGCCAAGGCGGCCTCCCCTGAAGCGGCGCCCCTGTGGGAGGAGGAGCCGCCCCGGAAGGCTCCCGCGGCGGGCCGTTCCGGCTCCCGCCGGAACGCCGCTGCCGCCGCCCGGATCATCACCGGAACCGCCGGGGAGGATGATTTCGAGGAGCAGGTGATCCAAAAGGCCCGGAGTGCCGCCCGGCAGGAGGAACGGGAGGAAGCCGCCTCCCGGCCCGGGCGGGCACGGGGGGAGGAGGACGCCCCCCGGAGCCGTTCCCGCCGCCGCGCTGTGGAGGAGGGGGAGGAAGCCGCTCCCCGGCCCAGGCGGCAGCCCCCCGAGGAGGAGGGCCGGCGGGGCCGGGCCCCCCGGATCGCCGCCCAGCTCCAGGGGATGAAGACCAGCCTGGTGATCCGGCTGGTGGTGAACCTCATCTGCGCCCTGGGGGCGGTCTACCTGACCCTGGCCCCCCAGATGGACCTGCCCATCCCGGATTTCTTCCTGGACAGGCCCAATGTCTACCTCTGGGTGGGGGTGGCGCTGGTGGCCCTTTCCGCCCTGGTTTCGGGCAACACCGTGGGGGGCGGGATGATCTCCCTCTTCTGCCTGCGGCCCAACAATGACAGCTACAGCGCCATCGGGGTGTTCGCCTGCCTGGTCCAGGGCTCCTATATGGCCATGCGCCCCGAGATGATGGAGAACTATTCCGCCAACCTTTACCTGCCCATGGCGGCCCTGCTGCTGCTTTTCAACACCATCGGCAAGCTGATCCTCCGGGGCAGGGTGGCCAGGAGCTACCGCTTCATCGCCCAGGAGGGGGCCAAGCACACCGCCGCCGTCATCGAGGACCGGGACCTGGCCCGGCGGCTGGGCTCCGGCCTCATCGAGGACGAGCCGGAGATCGCCTACTTCACCAACGCCAGCGGGGTTTCCGCCTTCCTGGACCAGGCCTTCTCCGAGAGCAAGGCGGAGGATGTTTCCAAGGTCATCGCCCCCATGACCGCCGTGGCCGCCCTGGTGATGGCCGCCATCTCCTACCCCTTCCACCAGGACGTTTTCACCTCGGCCTGCGTCTTTACCGGGGCCCTCTGCATCACCGCCCCCATCGCGGGGGTCATCTCCGCCAACCTCCCCCTCACCATGGTGAACCGCCGCCTGGACCGCTGGGGGGCCACCCTCTGCGGCTATTCCACCGTGGAGCAGTTCGCCAACGTCAACGGGGTGGTGCTCCGCTGCTCCGACCTGTTCCCGCCCCAGAGCGTCACCCTCCAGACCATCCGGCCCTTCAACCGCACCCCCATGGACGAGGTGATCCTGGACGCCGCCAGCGTCCTCAGCCGCTGCGACAGCACCCTCACCCAGATTTTCAGCGAGATGGTTTCCGGCCCCGGCATCCTCCGGGATGTGGACGGCCTCACCTATGAGGACGGCATGGGCATCTCCGCCTGGGTCAGCGGCCGCCGGGTCCTCATCGGCAACCGGGAACTGATGAAGGCCCACGGGGTGGCCATCCCCCCCAGGGAATACGAGGAGCAGTACGGCAGGGGCAAGCAGCTCCTCTACCTTTCCAATTCCGGCCAGGCGGCGGCCATGTACGTCCTCTCCTACAAGGGGGACAAGCAGATGCGCCGCAGCCTGGAGCTGCTGGCCGACCGGGACATCGCCGTCTGCGTCTATTCCACCGACCCCAACGTCACCGCCCAGCAGATCAGCCAGGTCTACGGCTTCCCCCGGGAGCTGGTGAAGATCATCCCCGCCGCCCTCCACCGGGAGATGGACCGCTACCTGGACCCCCAGGCCAAGGCCCGGGCCAGCGTGGTCCACACCGGCGCCCCGGCCTCCTATGTCCGGGCGGTGGCGGCGGCCCGGAGCTGCGACGGCGTCCTGACGGTGGAAACCGCCCTCATCCTCCTTTCGGTGGTGGTGGGCTTCGCCCTGGTGACCTTCTTCGCCTTCACCGGCAGCATGGAGGCCCTCACCTGGGTGACCATCGCGGCTTACCAGGGCTTCTGGGCCGTGGTGCAGCTGCTGGTGGCGCTGCTGAAGCGGTCCTAGGGCGGGGAAGGCCCCTCAAAAGAAAACTCACGAGGCCCGGCGGGAGGTTCCATCCCCGCCGGGCCTTTTGCCGCCCCGGAGGGCGGGGGTAAAAGAAGATTCCCCACAGCCTTGCTTTTTTGTACAAAATTTTCCAGGTGAATTTGGCGAGGGAAAGGGCCGGTTTGCCCCAAGAAGTGGTTGCCTTCGGCTTTTGTATTATGTATAATTGTGCTAAGGCACAAGATTTAAAATCGTCATTTTGTGTCAAAATCGCTTAGAAGACGGGCTTTGCCCGGTTTTTCCCACTGCGATTGAAAAAAACACCCACATTGGGGGAAAAGAAAGGGGCGAGCCATACTTGAAACAGTATATGGCGGACAAGATCAGAAATGTTGCGATCGCCGGTCACGGCGGGTGCGGAAAGACCTCCCTGGCGGAGGCCATGCTGTTCCGCGCCGGAGCCACCGACCGGCTGGGAAAGACCGCCGACGGCAACACCGTCTGCGACTGCGACCCGGAGGAGATCAAGCGGAAGGTATCGGTGTCCTCTGCGGTGGCCCCTTTGGAGTGGAAGGATAACAAGATCAACCTCATCGACTGCCCCGGGCTGTTCGACTTCGCCGCCGGGGTCAGCGAGGGGATCCGGGCCGCGGAGAGCGTCCTGATTGTGGTGTCCGCCAAGTCCGGCGTCAATGTGGGGACCGAGAAGGCCTACAAGCTGGCCACCGAGATGGGGAAGGCCAAGCTCTTTTACATCAACAAGATGGACACCGAAAACGCCGACTTCCACAAGGTGATGGAGGGGCTTCACGCCGCCTTCGGCACCAGCGCCTGCCCCATGGTGGTACCTTATGTGGAGAACCATAAGGTGGTCTGCTATATCGACCTGCTGGACGACCGGGCCTTTTCCTACGCCGCCGACGGCAGCAAGACCAACGTGGAGGTCCCCGCCGGGGCCGCCGGGATGGTCAACGCCCTGAAGGACGACATCAAGGAGGCGGTGGCCGAAACCTCCGAGGAACTGATGGATAAATTCTTCTCCGGGGAGGAGTTCACCCAGGAGGAGATCCACAAGGGCCTGCTCCAGGGCGTCCGGGAGGGGACCATCGCCCCGGTGTTCTGCGGCTCCGCCCTCACCACCGAGGCCATCAACCCCCTCCTCAACGCCATCGTCACCATCCTCCCCTCCGCCGCCGACAACGCCGGCGAGCAGGCGAAGACCCCCGGCGGCGAGGACCTTTATGTGGACTGCAGCGCCGCCGACCCCCTGGCCGCCTTTGTCTTCAAGACGGTGGCCGACCCCTTCGTGGGCAAGATGTCCTACGTCAAGGTGGTGGCCGGGAAGCTCACCTCCTCCTCCAACCCCACCAACGTCCGGGCCGGCGTGCCGGAGAAGATGGGCAAGCTGGTCACCGTCCGGGGCAAGAAGCAGGAGGATACCGACGCCATTGTGGCCGGGGACATCGGGGTGGTCTGCAAGCTCTCCGAGGCGGTCACCGGGGATTCCCTCTGCGACCCCAAGCGGCTGGTGGTCTTTGAGAAGGCCCCCTTCCCCAAGCCCACCCTCACCATGGCCATCCAGCTCAAGGGCAAGGGGGACGAGGGCAAGATCGCCCAGGCCCTCCTGCGCCTCATGGAGGAGGACCCGGCCATCAGCTTTGAAAACAATGTGGAAACCCGCCAGCAGCTCCTCTCCGGCCTGGGCGAGCAGCACCTGGACGTCATCGCCAGCAAGCTGAAGAACAAATTCGGCATCGAGATCGCTCTCTCCAAGCCCCGGGTGGCCTACCGCGAAACCATCCGCAAGAAGGTGAAGGTCCAGGGCCGCCACAAGAAGCAGTCCGGCGGCCACGGCCAGTTCGGCGACGTCTGGATCGAGTTCGAGCCCTGCGACAGCGACGGCCTGGTCTTTGAGGAGAACGTCTTCGGCGGCGCGGTGCCCAAGAACTTCTTCCCCGCCGTGGAGAAGGGGCTCCAGGACTGCGTCAAGCACGGCACCATCGCCGGGTACCCGGTGGTGGGGCTGAAGGCCACCCTGGTGGACGGTTCCTACCACCCGGTGGATTCCTCGGAAATGGCCTTTAAGACCGCCGCCTCCCTGGCCTACAAGGCGGGCCTGCCCATGGCCAGCCCCGTCCTGCTGGAACCCATCTGCAACCTGAAGGTGCAGGTGCCGGATTCCAACACCGGCGACATCATCGGCGAGCTGAACAAGCGCCGGGGCCGGGTGCTGGGGATGAACCCCATCGGCGGCGGGATGCAGGAGGTGGAGGCCGAGGTGCCCCAGAGCGAGATGCACGATTTCTCCATCGTGCTGCGCTCCATCACCCAGGGCCGGGGGGACTTCACCCTCACCTTCGCCCGGTACGAGCAGCTTCCCCAGAACCTGGAGGCCGCCGTCATCGAGGAGGCCAAGGCCCTGCGGGGGGATTCCGCCGAGAACTGACAGCACATCGCGAAAAATTCCATGGGCCGCGGGCGGGCTTTCCGTCCGCGGCCTTTTCTGCCGCGCGGGGCTGTCCGAGGCGCCGCCCATTTTGCAGGGGCTCTGCGGAAAACGCCCAAAAAGAGGGGGCAAACCGGGGCGGAACTGTCTGTTTTGTGGAATCTTTCCCCAAACCCCCGGAAAGGAGGGGGGGCCCCCTTGCGCCGGCCGGGCAAATAGGGGAAAATATCTCTTTACAAAGAATTTACATTCAAAAAGGCGGGGGCCCCGGCGGGGCCTTCCGCCGGAGGAAAGGATGCGGATCCCATGTTTTCGGCAAAGGACCTGCGGCGGCTGATCCTGCCCCTGGTGGTGGAGCAGCTCCTGCTGGTGACGGTGGGGATGGCGGACACGGTGATGGTGTCCAGCGTGGGGCAGGAGGCGGTTTCGTCCATCTCCCTGGTGGACGCCATCAACCTGCTCCTCATCAACGTCTTTTCGGCCCTGGGCACCGGCGGCGCCATCGTCACCGCCCAGTACCTGGGGCGGAACGACGAGGAAAACGCCAGCGCCGCTGCGAAGCAGCTGGTCTATGTGGTGGCGGCGGGCTCCAGCCTGGTGGCGGTGGTCTGCCTGCTTTTCAACGGCGGCATCCTCCGGCTCCTCTTCGGGGCGGTGGAGCCGGCGGTGATGGAGGGGGCCCAGACCTATTTTTACATAACCGCCCTCTCCTACCCCTTCATCGGGGTCTACAACGCCGGGGCGGCGGTGTTCCGGGCCATGGGGAATTCCCGGGTGTCCATGGCCTGCTCCTTTCTGATGAACCTCATCAACATCGGCGGCAACGCCATCCTCATCTACGGCGTGGGCATGGGGGTGGCCGGGGCGGCCATCCCCACCCTCCTTTCCCGGGCGGCCGCCGCGGTGGTGATCATCCACCTCCTCTGCAAGGGCGGCGGCAGGGTCCAGGTCCGGGAGCTGTGGAAGCCGGAGTACCATCCCGCCATGGTCCGGGGCATCCTCCGGGTGGGGGTCCCCAACGGCCTGGAAAACGGGATGTTCCAGATCGGCAAGGTGCTGGTCCAGGGGCTGGTGGCTTCCCTGGGCACCGCCGCCATCGCCGCCAACGCCATGGCCAACAATGTCTCCACCTTCCCCCACATTTCCGGCAGCGCCGTGGGCCTTGCCCTGGTGACGGTGGTGGGCCAGTGCGTGGGGGCGGGGGAGTTCCAGCAGGCCCGGAAATACATCGCCCGCCTCACCGGCCTGGTTTACCTTTCCATGGGCCTTCTGGAGGTGTGTCTGGGCTTCGCGGCGGGGCCCCTGGTGGGGCTTTTCGGCCTGCCGGCGGAAACCACCCGGATGGCGGTGGAGCTGATCCAGGTCTTTGTCGTCTTCGCCATTATCTTCTGGCCCGCCGCCTTTGTCATCCCCAACGGCCTGCGGGCCGCCGGGGACGTCCGGTTCACCATGCTCACCTCCACCCTCTCCATGTGGATCTTCCGCATCGGGTGCAGCTTCCTCCTCTGCCGCCAGTTCGGCATGGGGGTCATGGGGGTCTGGCTGGCCATGTATATCGACTGGATTTTCCGCGCCGCCGCCTTTGTGTGGCGGTTCCTCAGCGGGCGCTGGAAAAACCGCCAGGTGGTCTGATCCCCCTGCCCCCGGTGCTAAGGCGGGGCTTCCCGGCATAACAATATAGGGAAGCCACGGTTGATGGGGCGCGAAGGGGGAAGAGAGATGATCACCATTGCGGTGCGGGTGAAGCGGAAGAATCTTTTGGCGGTGCTGGCGGCGGCGGTGCTTGTCATGGCCGGCGCCGTCATCTGGAGCGGGACCCCCGCCGCGGCCCAGGTGTTCTGGCGGAAGACCTCCGAGGTGAAGTGCGCCACGGCGGCGGAGGGGGCGGCCTGGCTCCGGGAACAGGGCTGGGAGGTGGACCCCCAGCCTACCGGGGAGCTGGAGGTGGTGATCCCGGCGGAGTTCGACGGGGTCTACGAAAGCTACAACGACATCCAGAAGTCCCAGGGCTTCGACCTGTCCCGGTACAAGGGGGAAACCGCCGTGAAATATACCTTCCTGGTGAAGAATTATCCCCAGGAAACGGACGGGGTGGCGGCCAACCTCCTGGTCCACGACGGGAAGCTCATCGCGGCGGACCTGAGCAGCCTGGAGCTGGGCGGGTTCCTCAAGGCGGTGAAAAGCCCGGACCCGCAGAAATGACCAAGGCGGCCCAGGGAGGCCGCCTTTCCTCTGCCCCGGGGCGGGGAGGCTTGTGCCCCGGGGCGGCTTTTGCTATAATGCTATGGGAAAGAATGGGGGGAGCGGGATGAAGCCTGAACGGCTGGACAAGGTGCTGGCGGCCCAGTCCACCTGGTCCCGGCGGGAGGTCCGGGAGCTGGTGGACCGGGGATGGGTGACGGTGAACGGCGCCCCGGCCCGCCGGGCGGACCAGAAGATCCGCTGGGATGAGGACCGGGTCGCGGTGGCTGGGAAGGAGCTGACCCTCCGCCCCCGGCTCTACCTGATGATGAACAAGCCCGCCGGGGTGGTTTCCGCCACCCGGGACGGGGGCACCACCGTCATCGACCTGGTCCCCCCGGAGCTGCGGCGCGGGGGGCTTTTTCCTGCCGGGCGGCTGGACAAGGATACCACCGGGCTGCTGCTCATCACCGACGACGGGGAGCTGGCCCACCGCATCCTTTCCCCCAAGCGCCACGTCCCCAAGACCTACCTGGCCCGGCTGGACAGGCCGGTCACCGGGGAGATGGCGGAGCGGTTCGCCGCCGGCCTCCCCCTGGCGGGGGAGGAGGTCTGCCTGCCCGCCCGGCTGGTGCGGGTGGAGGAGGACCTGGCCCGGGTCACCCTCCACCAGGGGATGTACCACCAGATCAAGCGGATGTTTCTGGCCTGCGGCGCCCGGGTGGTGGAGCTCCGGCGCGTCTCCATGGGGGCGCTCCGGTTGGATGAATCCCTGGCCCCGGGCCAGTGCCGGGAGCTGGCCCCCGGGGAGCTGGAGCTGCTCCAGTCCCGGGAGGACCCCTGGGAGTGAGGCCCCTCCTCCGGCAGTTTGCCCAACCCGGGAACGGGGGCGCCGCCGCGGGAGCCCCCCTTTTTCTTTGTCAGCCTCAGAGAGGAATCTCCCCGGGACAGAGATTCATTTTGTCAGTGTTGCGGCATTTTTTCAGCATCCATGAGCGAAAGCGCCAATCTTTTCTTCATTAAGAAGAAATTGCAGAAAGAAATATGTTGCAAATGCACAAAAAAAATTGTACAATAAATATGGCTGCCGAAAGACTTTCGTTAGCGATTATGGCATTACTACATTGTAAAGAGGGGTAACATTATGTCGAACAGATTATTCCAGGGGCTCGTGTACCAAATGCGGGATACCATCAACCGGACCATCGGCGTAGTGGATGAGAATGCCACCATCATCGCCTGCAGCGACCTGACCAAGATCGGAGAGCCCAACGATTACCTGGCCATCGACCTGAACGAGAACAACGACCTGTTCATCCGGGACGGAATTACTTATAAGCCCTTCGGCTCCAAAATGAAGGCGGAATACGCGGTGTTCGTGTCCGGCACCGACGAGCTGGCCGCCAAGATCTGCGGCGTCCTCACCATCGCCCTTTCCAACATCAAGCAGTACTACGACGAGAAATACGACCGGAGCAATTTCATCAAGAACGTCATCCTGGACAACATCCTCCCCGGGGACATCTTCGTCAAGGCCCGGGAGCTGCACTTCAGCGCCGAGGTGAGCCGGGTGGTGCTGCTGATCCGCATCGTTTCCGCCAACGACATCTCCGCCTTCGACGTCATCCAGAACCTTTTCCCCGACAAGCAGAAGGACTTCGTCTTCAATATCAGCGAAAGCGACATTGTCCTGGTGAAGGAGATCAAAAGCGGCATCGAAACCAAGGACCTGGAAAAGCTGGCCCGCTCCATTGTGGACACCCTGGGGAGCGAATTCTACACCAAGGTGGTGGTGGGCATCGGCACGGTGGTCACCGGCATCAAGGACCTGGCCCGCTCCTTCCGGGAGGCCCAGGCCGCCCTGGAGGTGGGGAAGGTCTTCGATACCGAGAAGCTCATCGTCAGCTACGACAACCTGGGCATCGCCCGGATCATCTACCAGCTTCCCACCACCCTCTGCGAGATGTTCCTCAAGGAGGTCTTCAAGAAGGGCTCCATCGAAAGCCTGGACCAGGAAACCCTCTTTACCATCCAGAAGTTCTTTGAGAACAACCTGAATGTTTCGGAAACCAGCCGGAAGCTCTTTGTCCACCGGAACACCCTGGTGTACCGCCTGGAGAAGATCAAGAAACTTACCGGTCTGGATCTGCGGGAGTTTGATGACGCTATCACCTTCAAGGTAGCGCTGATGGTCAAAAAGTATTTGATTTCTCGGGGAATCGAGTCCTGACAACTGTACAGAGTGCAAAAGGGGCCTCTGTCTGCCGTGAGGCGGACAGAGGCCTTTTTTCGTGAGATGGACAAAAAGGTGACATAAAACCGAAAATTGCCATTGACAAAGAAAGGTTACGGGTGTAACCTTATAGAGCATAGATTTTCCCGGGAAATTCTTCCCGTGCTATATTCTGAGGCATTTAATATCTTGACATATGAGGTCTGCCATCTATGATTCGGTTTATTGACGTATATAAGGAGTATGACAACGGTACCAAAGCCCTGAAGGGCATCAACCTGCGTATTGATGACGGGGAGTTTGTCTTTCTGGTGGGGCCATCGGGTTCTGGGAAATCGACGATTATCAAGCTGATCACTGGCGAAATTGGTCTGACCCAGGGCAAGCTGATGGTAAACGGCTATAGTCTGAACAACATAAGTCCCCGCCAGATCCCGTTAATGCGGCGCACCCTGGGGATTATTTTCCAGGATTTCCGTTTGATTGATAAAAAAACAGTCTATGAAAACTTATCCTTTGCCATGCGGGCCATTGGAGCCACCCCCCGAGATGTGAAGCGGCGCATTCCCTATGTGCTGCAGCTGGTGGGTCTGGAGCACAAGGCGGACCGGTATCCCGGCCAGCTCTCCGGCGGCGAGCAGCAGCGGGTGGCCATCGCCCGGGCTCTGGTGAACAACCCCAATATGATCATCGCCGACGA
>CAJFUT010000147.1 GCA_904420255.1 uncultured Angelakisella sp.
CGGCCTCGCTGGAGGCTTCCGCTTCACTGGAAACAGACGCTTCACTGGAGGCGGAGGCTTCGCTGGAAGCGGAGGAGGACGTGGTCCCGCCGCAGCCTGCCAGCAGCAGGCAGAGGACCAAGGCAAGACTTACGATCTTTTTCATTTGAAATGTTCCCCTTTCGGAATTTTCAGGGCGGGCCTTTTGCCGCCCCATCTATCCCCGCCGGTCTGGACAGGCCCCGTGCCTGCCGAGCCGCCGGGCGCAAGCCCCGGGCCGCATATGGCGCTCCCGGGGGAATTGCCGTTTTGATGTATGGGCCGGGAAGCGGTTCCGGCGCTACTTCCTGGCGCACTCCGAGGCCTTCTCCTCCAGAATCTCCAGCCCGTGGCGGAGCTGGGGGAGGATGAAGCCCAGGTTTTCCTCCACGGCCTTGGGGCTGCCGGGAAGGTTGACGATGAGGGTCCGCTCCCGGATGCCCGCGGCGGCCCGGCTCAGCATGGCCCTGGGGGTGATGGCCAGGCTCATCTGCCGCATGGCCTCGGGGATGCCGGGGACCAGCTTCTGGCAGACGTCCATGGTAGCCTCCGGGGTGCAGTCCCGGGGGGCGAAGCCGGTCCCTCCGGTGGTGAGAATCAGGTCCACCAGCCCCTGGTCGCACCAGGCGGCCATGGTATCCCGGAGCTTTTCCCGGTCGTCGGGGAGGACCACATACCGGGCCACCTGATACTCCCCGGTTTCCTCCACCATCCGGCGGATGGCGGGACCGCTCAGATCCTCCCGCTGGCCGGCGCTCCCTTTATCGCTGGCGGTGATGATGCCGACTCGAAACATGGCAGCGCCTCCCTTATTTAATCTCCACAGGCTGGCTGGTGATCACCAGCTCGTCCCCTTCCTTGATCTCCCCGCCGTGGAGGACCCGGGTGAACACCCCTTCCCGGGGCATGATGCAGTCCCCCACCCGGTGGAAGATCTCACAGTGCTGATGGCATTTCTTGCCGATCTGGGTCAGCTCCAGCACCACATCGCCGCACTGGAAGATGGTCCCCACCGGCAGGCTTTTGAAGTCGTAGCCGGAAACCAGGAGGTTTTCCCCAAAGTCCCCGTCCTTGACATTGCCGCCCCGGGCGTTGAATTCCTGGACCCGCTCATAGGAGAGGAGGCTCACCTGGCGGTGCCAGTTTCCGGCGTGGGCGTCCCCCTCGATGCCGAAGTTCTCAATGAATTTCCCATGATGGACATTCTCCTTGGCGGTGCCTTTTTCCCTGCTGATACAGACCGCAATTACTTTACCCATCGTATAATTCACTCCATATAATACAATTTTCAGTTGGTTTCAGTTTGGTTTGGGACCGGGGCGGGGTTCCTCCTGGGGCAACGCGGGCCGCGCCCGGCCTGACGCTCCTTTGCCTCACCGCTCCCACCGGGGCGGGGAAAGGCGGAACGGGGTTCCTCTTGCGGCAAGCAGCTCCCCTCGCAGACCCTCGGGATCGCTGTGCCGCCATGCCCTGGGCAACGCGGGCTGCGCCCGGCCTTCGCCGCCTCCCTCCCCCTGCCACTGGCAGCGGTCGGCGGCTCAACCTCTTGGCGTTAGCGTCCCGCTGCTGCGCTCTCGCTTGCATCGGGCCGACGCCGGCGCCTGACGCTCCTTCGCTGCATCGCCCACTGGGCGCGCTCGGAGCGTCAGCCCCCAATCTGGGACATGGTGCGGGCCTCCAGGTTGGGGGCGGCGCAGCTTTCTCCAAAGGCGTGATGAAGGGGCTTGTGGAGGATGGCCCGGCGGATGGTTTCCGCCAGCTCCTCCTCCCCCGCCCCCCGGCGGATCAGGTCCCGGAGGCTGATGCCGTCGTTATAATGGAGGCAGAGCTTCAAAAATCCGGTGCTGGTGAGCCGCACCCGGTTGCAGCTTTGGCAGAACTCGTGGGAAACGGCGCTGATGAAGCCCACCTTCCCCACAAACCCCGGGACGCTGTAATACACCGCCGGGCCGTTGCCCCGCCGGCCCTTGTAGGGCTCCATGGGGCCGAAACGCTCCTCCAGGCGGCGGCGCACCTCCTCGCCGGGGATGGGGGTCAGGGTCTTTCCCAGGCCGATGGGCATCAGCTCGATGAACCGCACGTCCAGCTGCCGGTCCCGGGCCAGGGCCGCCAGCTCCGCCAGGTCCCCTCCGTTGTACTCCTCGATGCCCACGGTGTTCACCTTCACCCGGAGCCCCGCCGCCAGGGCGGCGTCAATGGCCTCCCGGACGTTCCCCTCCAGGGGGAAGCGGGTCAGGGCTTCAAAATGGGCCGGGTCCAGGGTGTCCAGGCTGATGTTCACCGCGTCCAGCCCCGCCTCCACCAGGCCGGGCAGCTCCCGGGGGAGCAGGATCCCGTTGGTGGTCATGGTCACCTCCCGGATGCCGGGGATGGCCTTGAGCATCCCCACCAGCCGGGCGCAGCCCTTCCGCACCAGGGGCTCCCCCCCGGTGAGCTTCACCTTGGTGACCCCCAGCCGGGCGGCGGCGGCGCAGACCTGGGCGATTTCCTCCAGGGTCAGCAGTTCCCCGTAGGGCACCGGCTCCACCCCCTGGGCCGGCATACAGTAGACGCACCGGAGGTTGCACCGGTCGGTCACCGATACCCGGAGGTAGTCGATGGTTCTTCCCGCGGCGTCAATCATGGGGCGCCTCCTCCCGGTGGAGGGGGTTCACAAAGTCCCCGCTTTTCCCCCCGGTTTTCCGCAGCAGATACACCGACTGGATCTCCATGGACTTATCGATGGCCTTGCACATATCGTAGATGGTCAGCAGCGCCACCGAAGCCCCGGTGAGGGCCTCCATCTCCACCCCGGTTTTCCCGGTGACCCGGACGGTGCACCGGGCCTCCACCGTGAGGGTGTCGGGGTGCATTTCAAAGTCCACCGAGCATTTCCCCAGGGGCAGGGGGTGGCACATGGGGATCAGTTCCCAGGTGCGCTTGGCGGCCATAATGCCGCCCACCCGGGCCACCCCCAGCACATCCCCCTTTTGGGCGGTGCCGTCCCGGATGGCGTCGTAGGTTTCCCGCCCCACCCGGATGCTCCCCACGGCGGTGGCCTCCCGGGTGGTGACGGCCTTCTCGGTGACATCCACCATCACGGCGTTGCCCCGGGCGTCAAAGTGGTTCATCTTTTTCGCGGTATCCGACATGGAATCTCTCCTTCCCGCGGGGCCCGCTACAGCAGGACCACCCGCACCCGGTCCCCGGCCTTGAGGCCCCGGTTCCCCGGCTCGATGTCCACAAGGCAGTTGCAGCCCACCATGGAATAGAGGGCGCCGGAGGAATGGTTCTGCCGCCCCAGGGTGACGATGCCGTCCCGGTAATGGGCCCGGATGAACCGCCGTCCCGGGCTGCGCTTGGGGAAATCCTCCCCCATCCGCCCGGTGGTGCGGCGGTAGGCCATATCCGGGTCCCCGGCCATCCTGGCCAGCATGGGCCGGACGATCAGCTCAAAGGTGGCGATGGCGGCAAAGGGGTTGCCGGAAAGGCAGCAGAGGGGGACCCCCTTCCGTTCTGCGCAGATGATGGGGGTGCCGGGCTTCATCTCCACCCGCCAGAAGAGGCGGCGGGCGCCGCAGAGGGGCAGCACCTCGTGGATGATGTCCTTCTTCCCCACCGAAACGCCTCCGGTGGTGATGACCACCTGGGCCTTGGCGCAGGCGTCCTCCACCGCCCGGGCCACCAGGGCGGGGTCGTCCCCCAGGCTCTCGGCCAGGACCACCTCCGCCCCCAGCTCCTCCAGCCGGGCCCGGAGGGTAAAGAGGCTGCTGTTATAAATCTTCCCGGGGGCCAGGGGGGTCCCCACCGGGACGATCTCGTCCCCGGTGCTGATGATGGCGGCCCGGAGCCGGGGGCGCACCGGCACCTGGGCGAAGCCCTGGCCCGCCAGCACCCCGATATGGACAGGGGTCAGCTTCTCCCCCGCCTTCATGAGGGTGGAGCCCTTTTGGATGTCCTCCCCGGCCCAGCAGTAGTTCTGGCCGGCCTCCACCGCCCGGTAAATATGTACGGTGTCCTCGCCGTAGTCGGTGTCCTCCTGGCGGACCACGCAGTCGCACCCGGCGGGGATGGCCCCGCCGGTCATGATCCGCACCGCCTGGCCCGGCTTCACCGTCCCGCCGAACCAGCCCCCGGCGCACACCTCGGCCACCACCGAAAGGACGGCGGGGGTTTCCCGGGAGGCCCCGGCCAGGTCGGCGCCCCGGAGGGCGTAGCCGTCCAGGGGGGAGCGGTCAAAGGGGGGATTGTCCAGGGGGGCGGCCATATCCCGGCTGAGGATGCGCCCCCGGGCCTGGGAGAGGGGGACCAGCTCCTCCCCCTCCGCCGGGGAAACCAGCCCTTTCAGGATCTCCACCGCCTGCTCCAGGGGGATCATTTCCAGCCCTTCCTTCACCGGGAGCCCCCCTTTCCAAAGCCGCAGTGGGGGAAGGTGCAGGGCTTGCACTGGAGGCAGAAGCCCCCGTGGCCCAGCCGCGCCAGGTCCCGCTTCTCCAGCACTTCCCCGGCCATGATCCGGGGGAGCACCAGGTCAAAGACGGTGGCGTCGTTATACATAACGCAGCCGGGCAGCCCCAGGATGGGCACCCCGGCGGGGGTGTAGGAAAGGAGGAACATGGCCCCGGGGAGCACCGGCGCGCCGTAGGTGACGATCCGGGCGCCGGCGGAGCGGATGGCGGAGGGGGTGACGTCGTCGGGGTCCACGCTCATGCCGCCGGAACAGAGGACCAGGTCCGCCCCCCGTTCCAGGTAGGAGAGGATGGCTTCCCGGATCATCTCCTCCTTGTCGTCCACAATGGTCTGGCCCAGGACCTCGGCGTCGTAGCGGGCCATCTTCTCCCGGAGCACCGGCCCGAAGGCGTCCTGGATGCGGCCGTGGAACACCTCGCCCCCGGTGGTGACGATGCCCACCTTCTTCCGGAGGAAGGGTTTCAGTTCCATGAGGGGCCTGTCCCCGGCGGCCCGGCGGACCTCCTCCATCCGGGACTTTTCGATGACCAGGGGGATGATCCGGGTTCCCGCCAGCTTGTCCCCTTTCTTCACCGGGAAATTGGTGTGGCGGGTGGCGATCATAATGTCGTCGATGGAGTTCACCGCCTCCAGCCGCTCTACATCCACCTTGAACAGGCCGTCGATGCCGGCGATGCACTCGATCTTCCCCTCCTTGACGGCGCTGGGGAGGATATTGTCGTTTTTGCAGACGTCAAAGAGGATCTGGGCGGCCTCGTCCTCGTGGAGCATATTTTCGTCCTTTTCCCAGACATAAAGGTGCTCCTTGCCCACCGAGAGCAGCACCGGGATATCCTCCTCGGTGACCACATGGCCCTTGCGGAACACCGCGTCCTTGGTGACCCCCCGGATGATCTGGGTGATGTCGTGGCAGAGGACATGGCCCACCGCGTCCTTCGTGTCTATGAGCTTCATGAATGTTTCCTCCCTTGCCGCCGCAGCGGCGGTAATAAAAAACGAGCCTGCCGGAAGGCAAGCTCCTTAAAAGGGCCGGAAAGGCTCCGGCCGCTTCCCCTGCAGCTCGTCCTCTTTTCAAACGTGGAAGGCCGGCGGGTTTCCCCGCGGACCCTGTCCCCTCCGCCATGGATGGGGTGTCTTTAGGCGGAAGGGCTCGAGGAATGGCAACCTTTTCAATTGTAAAAGTTTGTCCCAATTTTGACAAGCAAAGTATATCATTTTTTGCGGGGCGGCGCAATCGGCGCAGGGCGGAAAAACGCCGGAATCTATCCCCCGGGACGGGATTTTTTTAAGGACAACCCCCAAAAACCGCCCGAACCCGGTGCGTCGGCTTATTTTCCCGGCTCCGGCGCTTGGCAAGGGCCTGGAGCCGTTTCGCCCTCCGGGCCTTTTGCTTTGTCCGGGCTTCTCTCCCGCGTCCAGGGCTAATCAAGGCCGGTCGCGTCTGCCAGCTCCACCCACCGGGGCGCCTCCAGGGCCACCGGCCCCCCGATGGTCACCCGGACGGTTCGGCCGTCCCGCTTCTCCACCTCCCCGGCGATGACCCCGCCGGGCTGGGAAAACCGGAACTGCCGGACCCCGTCCCCCAGCTCCCGGCAGCGCCAGACCGCCGCCGCCGTGGAGCCGCTGGCACAGCTGCTCTCAAAAACCACCGAGCCGGTGGCCCGCACCGCCACCGCCGGGGTGAGGAAATCCCCCTCCCCCAGGAACATGGCCCCCAGGGCCTCCCAGTCCCACTGGAGGCCGGCGGCCCGGCGGATCCGGCGGAAGGCCTCCTCCGACGGGGCCACCCCCTGGGCGATGACGTGGGTGATCCCCTCCAGCAGCACGGCGGGGAAACGGCCCAGCCCCGGCACCTCCAGCTCCTGGACGGCCAGGGGCAGGGGCATGGGGCTGGCGGCCCAGCCTGTTTCCGGGTCCGCCTCCGCCTCCAGTAGCCGGGGACAGCCGGATACCTCCACCGGCACCCGCCGCCTCCCCGGGCCCATCCCCCGGGCCAGAAGGAGCCCGAAGCTCCGGGCGGCGTTGCCGCAGAATTCCCCGCCCATCATCTCCAGGCGGCCGGCGCTCCCCGCGCCGGGGGTGGGGGGAAGGCAGTAGCCCACCTGCTCCGCCCCCAGGGCCCGGACCGCCATGATCCGCCCCGCCAGGGGGGCGTACTCCGCCCGGGGCACCGGGGTCAGCACCAGGGCGGTGCGGTTCCCCGCCGGGTCGGCCATCACCAGCTCCAGCCTCATCCCTCCAGCTCCTCTCCTTCCACCCCCATCCCGTCAAAGGGGGGCGTGTATTCCTCCTTGGCGGAGGTCCTCTCCTGGCCGTAGCCGGAAAAGCCCAGCTCCCGGGCCAGGTCCCGGACCCAGTTGTACTCGAAGGTGGCCACCCGGCGGTCCAGGGCCTTGACCCCTGTTTTCCGGTAAGGGGTATACTGGCTCATGAGGCTCAGGAGGAAGCTTTCCACCGGCAGGGCCCCGGCCAGCCACCGCAGCAGCTTTTCCGAATCCTTCCGGCTCCCCGGCAGCACCAGGTGCCGCACAATAAGCCCCCGGCGGAGCATCCCGTCCTCCCCCCATTCCAGGGGGCCGCTCTGGCGGTACATCTCCAGGATGGCGGCGGAGGCATACCGGAAATAATCCGGCGCGCCGGCGCAGGTTTCCCCCAGGGCGGGGTCGTAAAACTTCAGGTCCGGCAGCCAGATGTCCACATACCCCTCCAGCAGCCGGAGGGTTTCGGGCTTTTCATAGCCGCCGGAATTCCACACCACCGGGATGGAGAGCCGCCCTTTCACCAGGTCCAGGGCCCGGACCACCCAGGGGGCGTACTGGGAGGCGGTGACCAGGTTCAGGTTCCAGGCCCCCGCCTCCTGGAGCTCCAGGAAAATCCGGGCCAGCCGCCGGGTGGAAACCTCCCGGCCCCGGTTCCCGGCGCTGATCTGGTAGTTCTGGCAGAAGCGGCAGCCCAGGGGGCACCCGGAGAAAAACACCGCCCCCGAGCCCCTGGCGGGGTCGCTGCCGCTGAGGCAGGGCTCCTCCCAACGGTGGAGGGCGGCCCGGGCCAGCCGGGGCTTTGCCCCGCCGCCGCACCGCCCCAGCCCCCGGGTGCGGTCGGCGCCGCATTCCCTGGGGCAGAGGCCGCATTTTGTGATGGCCGGCTCCACTGGCTCCCCCTCCTTTTCCACTTCTCCCAATCCCCTTTTGTGTTCCTGGTGCTTTCGTTTTCGTCTTCAGTGCAATAAATCCATGGCCCAATTGGGCAGATTATGCCTTCGCCTTATGGGCAGTGATAATTGTATAGCTATGTGCGTTCACGGTTATTTTGTAACTGCCTGCAGTTACATACCAGTTTTTCCCGATTCTCTCAATTTCAGCAGTTTCGTCCAAAATCTGAACCTTGCTCCATTGGACAACATCGTCTGTTTCAATCTGGCAGTTTCTTTTTATTCGCTCTGTACCCATTTCTGTTGTATGAAGCTTATCAATATTTGCAATTAAATGATTCATTTTAGCATCTACACACTTCAAAGCTGTCTTTTCGCTATACTTGTATATTTGTCCACCACCACTCGCTGGGAACACGAAGTCGAACTGTGACTTTCGCTTTATCATAGCACACGGAAAAAGGGGCGTCAATCCGCCCCCTCCCCCTTTTCCCGGCTGCGGTGGACCTTCCCCTGGGTGAAGCCCCGCCCCCGGACCTCGCTGACCCGGCTGACCACCAGGAAGGCGTCGGGGTCCAGCTCCTGGACCAGCCGGGTGAGGCGGTGCAGCTCCCGGCCGCTCACCACCGTCACCACCATGGGCCACCGGTTGCCGTAAAAGCCGGTTTCCGACTGGACCAGGGTGCAGCCCCGGTCCAGCTCCCGGAGGATCCCCTCCCGGATCTCCTGGTACCGGGGGCTCACCACCTTCACCTGGGTGCGGCCGGCCCCCACCATCAGCACCTTGTCCAGCACCAGGGTGTAGGTGATCACCAGAAGGATGCCGTAGAGCACCTGCTCCCGGCGGGCAAAGAGCATCTGCCCCAGGAGGATGGCAAAGTCAAAGGCGTAGATCCCCACCGAAACCGGCAGCCCCGCCTTCCGGTTCAGCACCAGGGGCGGGATATCCATTCCCCCGGTGGAGGCCCCGGCCCGGATCACCATCCCCATGCCCACCCCGATGAGGCCCCCGGCGCAGGCCACCGCCAGGAGGGTATCCTGGGTGGGGAAGGCGATGCCGGGGATCCGCTGGAAGGCCCCCAGCACCAGGGGGTACCAGAAGCTGCTCACCAGGGTGGTGGCGGCGAACCGCCATCCCAGGGCCCAGAGCCCCACAAAGAACATAGCCGGGTTGAACACCGCCACAAAGGCCTCCACCGGCACCCCCCACAGGTGGCGCGCCACCAGGGCCAGGCCAGTGCCTCCCCCGGTGATCAGGCCGTTGGGGAGGATAAAGGCCGCCACCGCCAGGGCGTAGACGGCGTTGCCCAGGAGGATGGCCCCCAGGCCCGCCAGCTGCTTTTTCCAATCCTGCTTCATCCATGCCGCTCCTTTCGATTCCTCTCTTATCAAATCACCGTGCTGAAGGGACAAAAAAAGCAGGCCCTGGGGCCTGCCTTGGGGATTTTTGATTTGGTTGTTTCTCCCGATGCCTCATGGGAGCTTTTCCCTCCTTCTTCCGGGGGATGCCCCGGGATACCGCCCTATTGTAGCACATCCCGGGGCCGGAAGGCAAGGGCTTTCACCCCCGGCGCCGGCGGATCTCCTCCATCACCCGGGGGGCCGCCGCCAGGAACCAGGCCGAAAAATCCCGGGGGCTGCGGACCAGCTCCTCCTCCAGCTCCTCCAGGGGGACCCAGCGGGCCTCCTCCGCCTCGGCGGGGTCCAGCCGCCAGGCGGCGTCCCGGCACTCCCCCAGGAAAACATGGTCGTACTCATATTCATAAAGGTCCGGGGCGAAGGAGGCATAATAGATAAACTGGAAGATCTCCTCCAGGGGGGCCTCCAGCCCCACCTCCTCCAGGGTGCGCTCCCGGGCGGCGGAGAGAATCTCCTCCCCGGGGCCGGGGTGGGAGCAGCAGGCGTTGCTCCAGAGCCCCCCGGAATGGTACTTATCCCGGGCCCGGCGCTGGAGGAACATCCGGTCCCCCTGGTAAAGGAACACCGAAAAGGCCCGGTGGAGCATGGGCCGGGCGTGGGCGGCGGCTTTCTCCTCCACCCCCAGGGGGCGGTCCCGGGTATCCACCAGCAAAACCTGATTTCTTGGGGCGCTCATCCAATTTCCTCCTTTTTTTATTCACAATTATGTGGTATCGTAGTATAGGCTTATTATAGCATACCAAAGGCCGAAAAAACAGAAGTATCGGTGTACAAAGGGGATACGACGCCGCAGCCCCCTGTACATCGCTGCAAACGGTTTGTAAATACCTTTTGAATGAGGTGGAGCATTTGTACCAGCAAAAAACGGTTTCCGCCATCCTGCTGGCGGCGGGGGAAAGCCGCCGCTTCGGCGGGGATAAGCTCACCGCCCCCCTGGGGGGGCGGACGGTGGTGGAATGGGCCGCCCGGGCCCTCTTCTCCGCCCCCTGGGCGGACCAGCGCATCGTGGTGGCCGCCCCCGAGCGGGTGGAGGAGCTGTCGGCCCTTCTGGGGGAGTTTCCCGGCCTGGAGGTGATCCCCGGAGGCAGCACCCGGTGCCAGTCCTCCCTGCTGGGCCTCAGGGCCGCCCGGGGGGAGCTGGTGCTGGTCCACGACGGAGCCCGTCCCCTGCTGGACCAGGGGACGGTGGAGCGGTGCCTGGCCGCGGCCTCCGCGGAAGGGGCCTGCGCCGCCGCCATCCACGCCGCCGACACGGTGAAGGTCACCGACGGGGCGGGCCGTGTGCTCCAGACCACCCCCCGGAAAAACACCTGGCAGGTCCAGTCCCCCCAGGCCTTCCGGCGGGAGCTGATCCTCGCCGCCTATGAGAAGGCCGACCCCGCCGACCCCGCCCTCACCGACGACTGCATGGCGGCGGAGCGGGCCGGCTTCCCGGTGGTGCTGGTGCCGGGGAGCCCCGCCAACCTGAAAATCACCGCCCCCTCGGACCTGGACCTGGCCAAGGCCCTGGGCCCGGCCCTGGGGCTTTGGAAGGAGGAACCGCCTGTGATCCGCACCGGCATCGGCCAGGACAGCCACCGGATGAGCCCCCCGGACGCCCCCGGCGCCATGGTGCTGGGGGGAGTGCCCTTCCCGGGATACCCGCCCCTCCTGGCCAACAGCGACGGGGACGTGGTGCTTCACGCCCTCTGCAACGCCATTTCCGGGGTGAGCTGCGAAAACATCCTGGGGGAGCGGGCCGACCGCATCTGCCAGAGCGGCGTCACCGACAGCGCCGTCTATGTGGCGGAGGCCCTCCGCTTCCTCTCCGGCCGGGTGATCCACGCCTCCTTCACCATCGAGTGCCGGGAGCCCAAGATCTCCCCCCGGATCCCCGCCATGCGCCGGCGGATCGGGGAGCTGCTGGACCTGCCCCCGGACCGGATCGGGATCACTGCCACCTCGGGGGAGGGCCTCACCGGCTTCGGCCGGGGGGAGGGGATCAGCGTATTCTGCATCGTCACGGTGGAGGGATGAGGCCATGGAGCAAGTGACCGAAAAGGCCCGGGCCAAGCTGAACCTCACCATGGAGGTGCTGGACCGCCGCCCCGACGGCTACCACAACATCCGCTCGGTGATGGTCTTTCTGGACCTTTGGGACCGGGTGACGGTGGAAAAGGCCCCGGCCTTCTCCTTCTGGTGCAGCGACCCCGCCCTGGACGGCCCGGAAAACCTGGCGGTCCGGGCCTGGGAGGCCCTCCGGGCCCGGTACCCGGCGGGGCCGGTGTCCATCCGCCTCACAAAGCGGACCCCCTGCCAGAGCGGCATGGGGGGCGGCAGCGCCGACGCCGCGGCGGTGCTGCGGGGCCTGAACCGGCTTTTCCGCCTGGGGCTTTCCCGGGAGGAGCTGTGCCGGGTGGGGCGGTCCCTGGGGGCCGACGTCCCCGCCTGCGTGCTGGAAGGGGGCGTCCTGGCGGAGGGCATCGGGGAGCGGGTGACCCCCTTTTCCCCGGGGGAGCTTCACTTTGTGGTGCTCAAGCCCGGGGCCTCCTTCTCCACCCCCCGGATGTATGCCCGGCTGGACCAGACCCCCGGAGCCCGTCCCCCTGGGGACCACCGGGCCATGGCGGCGGCGGCAGCCGCCGGGGACGCCCGGAGGGTGGCGGCCCTCCTGATGAACCACTTTGAGGGGGCGGCGGAGGCCCCGGAGGAAATCGCCCGGGCCAAGTCCCTCCTGGTGGAGGCGGGGGCCCTGGGGGCCTCCATGACCGGGGCCGGCTCGGCGGTATTCGGAGTCTTCCCCGGACGGGAAGAAGCCTCCCGCGCCTGGGAGGCCCTGAAAGGCCGGTATCCGACGGCCTTCCTCTGCGCCGCGGCCCCCTGACGGCGGGGCGCCGCCTGAATTTTTCCGGGGACGGCCCCGGCAGAAAGGAAATCAACCAAATGCTGGAATTGACGACGGAACTGGAACAGCTGGAGCGGGAGGGGACTCCCATCCGGGTAGGGATCATCGGGGTGGGCCAGATGGGCCGGGCCCTGGCGGGGCAGCTGGCCCTGCTGCCGGGGATCCGCCCGGCGGTGACGGTGGACCACCGGCCCCCCCGGGCCCGGACGGCCCTCCTGGCCTCCGGCGTGCCGGAGGAGCGGATCGCCCAGGCCGAAACCCCAGAAGAGGCGGAGGAGCTGATCCGCCGGGGGAAGCTGGTCATCGGCGGGGACGGCCTCCTGGCCGCCCGGACCCCCTCGGTGGACGTGGTGGTGGACGCCACCGGCAACATTGAGGACGGCCTCCTCTACTCCCTGGAGGCCATCGCCCACAGGAAGCACCTGGTGACCATGAACGCCGAGGCGGACGTGACGGTGGGGCCCCTTCTGGCCCGGAAGGCCCGGGAGGCCGGGGTGGTCTACACCGGCATGGCGGGGGATGAGCCCGGGGCGGTGATGGAGCTTTACCGCTTCGCCCGGGCCATGGGCCTGACGGTGCTGGTGCTGGGCAAGGGGAAAAACAACCATGTGGACCTGGAGGCCAACCCGGACACCGCCGCCCGGGAAGCGGCGGAAAAGGGGATGAACCCCCGGATGCTGGCCTCCTTCCAGGACGGCACCAAGACCATGGTGGAGCTCACCGCCATGGCCAACGCCACCGGCTTCCTGCCGGACGTCCCCGGGGCCCGTGGGCCCTCCGCCGCCGCGGAGGAGCTGCCGGGGCTCTACCGCCTCCGGGAGGAGGGGGGGATCCTCAGCCGGTACGCCACGGTGGATTACGTCAACGGGGTGGCGCCGGGGGTGTTCGCCATCGTCACCACCCCCCACCCGGAGCTGCGGGCCCAGCTCCGGTACCTCTCCATGGGGGAGGGCCCCAACTACCTCCTCTACCGCCCCTACCACCTGTGCAGCATGGAAACCCCCATTTCCATCGCCAGGGCAGCCCTCCGCGGGATGGCAACCATCGCCCCTCTGGCGGAGGCCCCCTTCGCCGAAACGGCGGCGGTGGCAAAGCGGGACCTCCGGGCCGGGGAGCTGCTGGACGGCATCGGCGGCTACACCGTTTACGGCACCATCCTTTCCCACCGGGACGCCGCCGCCCAGGGGGCGCTGCCCATGGGCCTGGTGAACCGCCGGACCCGGATGAAGCGGGACGCCGCCAAAGGGCAGCTGATTACCTACGACATGGTGGAGCTTTGGGAGGATTCCCTGGCCCTCCGCCTTCGGAAAGAGCAGGATGGGCTTCTGGGCAAAGGGCTTCTGTAAAAAGCCTGATGCCGAAGCCCTTCCGGAAAGGAGGACACAGTGGACCCTTTTCGCATCGATGCCACAGACTTCGCCTGGATCGGCGGGGCGGCGGACGACCCCGCCGACTACTGCCTCCACGGCCATGTCACGGTGGAGATGGGGGACATCTCCCTGGAATTTGACGGCACGGTGAGCGCCGCCGCCCTGAACCTCCTGAAGACCCTCACCCAGGACAAGATCATGAACCGCTGGGATATCCAGATGGTCCCCTGCTGCGGGCACTTCCTCATCGCCAGCGCGGACCTCCAGGAGGTGGAAATCAGCGGTTGCGACAGCGGCCTGGACTGGTCGGTGATCCACGAGGGGGGCCGGGTGCGGTTCATCCTCCCCTCGGGCCACGAGGAGGCGGAAAGCCTCGGGGCATACCGGGAGGAGGTGTTCCGCTTCGCGGACAAAATCGAGGCCCACTACCTGGCCTGCCGGCCCAAGGAGCGGCCCCGGGACGACTTTGACCGAAACGGCTACATCGCCTTCTGGAACGAGTGGTACCGCCGTCGGGGGAAAGCCGGGCCCCTTCCCCTTTTCCAGCCCTGAGAAAAAAATGAGGCCCCGGATGAAAAATCCGGCTCCAGGCCCCTGCCTGGCCGCCGCCGGGGAAAAA
>CAJFUT010000148.1 GCA_904420255.1 uncultured Angelakisella sp.
AGGCCGCTGACGCCGTTCACCGCCGAGGGGGAGAGGAACTGCCCCACCTGGCTGGAGCTGCAGTAGACCGAGATGGCCATGGTGGCGGCGGCGGGGGGCACCGCCTGGGTGGCCTTCAGGTAGCCCGCCGGCATCCGGATGGAGAAGAAGAACCCCAGCAGGGCCGCGGCCAGGAAGAGGGGGGCCGTCGTGCCGGAGAAGAAAACCACCAGCTGGCCCACCCCGGCGGCGGCCAGGATGACCGGCAGGGCATACTGCCGCAGCTTCCCCAGCACCCTTCCCCCCAGCACCCCCGACACAATGCCCACGGCGGACTGGACCGAAAGGATCTGCCCCGAGAGGACCGAATCCCCCAGCCCCCGCTGGGCCACCAGCAGGGCGATGTTGGTCTGGAAGATGTAGAAAAAGACGGCGAAGAAGATGGACTGCCCCACATAGAACAGGAGGGAGGAATTCCAGAAGCCCCCCTTCCCGGCGGCGCCGGGGGGCGGGGCCAGCTCCCCCTTGGGGAGCATCAGCACCAGGGCCAGGATGGGGATGAAGAGGGCGAAGGCCCCGTAGGCGTACCACCAGCAGGCCGCCGCCAGCTTCCCCCCGATGTAGGAAAAGAGGACGCCCCCCACCCCGATCACCGCCGACTGGAGCCCCAGCATGGCGGGCTGTTCCTCCTGGCTGTAATGCTCATGGATCAGGGCGGTGGTGAGGGGGGAGATGCCCCCGTAGCCCAGGCCGAACACAATCCCCGCCGCCACCAGCTGCCAGAACTGCCGGTGGAACAGGAGGGGCATCAGGCCGCCCAGGATCATGAGCCCCATGGAAAAGGCCACGATCCGCTTTTTGGTCACCACCGAGGAAAGGCGCCCCGCCAGGAGGATGACCACAATGGCCACCAGGGAGGGGAGGGTGGTGAGGGACTGGACCGCCGAGAGGCTCACCTCCGGGAAGGCCTGGGAGATGGCCGGGATGGCCGGGGAGAGGGCCACGATGGAGGTGAGGGCGAAGGAGGGGGAGAGGACGGTGATCCCTTTTTTCAGCTTCACGGGGAAGGACTCCTTTCTGATCCGCGCGGGTCATAAACGGGGCGGATATTGTATGACTATTTT
Source organism: uncultured Angelakisella sp. (assembly GCA_904420255.1). Classification (GTDB taxonomy): domain Bacteria; phylum Bacillota; class Clostridia; order Oscillospirales; family Ruminococcaceae; genus Angelakisella. The sequence goes on from CAJFUT010000148.1 coordinate 1,104, forward strand.
ATTATATCATCATACAATATAAGGGTAAATGAGCAAAACGACTAATTTTTCCGGCAGGCTCCCGGGCAGAATGACCGGGCCCTCCCGGCCGGGCGGGGCAAATCTTCCGTTGACAAAATTGTGGTCAGACAATATACTAAGGATATGAAAATCAATCAAGGGAGAACGCCCCGGAAGGAGAATACAGAGATGAACGGCAGCGGAAACGGCAATGGAAACGGCGGCAGGGTGAGCCTGTCCGACGCGGTGGTGGAAAAGCTGGAGGCCATGATTGCCACCATGAAGCCCGGGGAGCGGCTCCCCACCGAAAAGGAGCTTTCGGAGCAGTTCTCGGTGGGGCGTTCCACCATCCGGGAGAGCATGAAGGTGCTCTCCGCCCGGCGGATGGTGGTGCGCCGCAACGAGGGGACCTTTGTGGGGGACGCCGTCAAGGGCTGCCTCATCGACCCCCTGAAGCTCATCATCAATATGCAGCCGGACAGCGACATCAACGCCCTCATCGAGCTGCGGGAGATCCTGGAGCTGAGCACCATCCGCATGGCGGCCCAGCGGGCCACCCCCGACGACGTGGCGGAGCTGGAGCGGGCCTGCTGGCTGATGCGGGAGCCGGGGCTCTCCAAGGCGGAGAGCCAGAAGCGGGACATCGCCTTCCACAACACCATCGCCAAGGTGGCGGGCAACCCGGTCATCGAGGAGCTGCTGGGCTCCCTGCGGGCGGTCATCGCCCAGAACCTGGAGAACCAGACCGACCTGCTCTCCTTCCAGAATGAGCCGGACCCCCACAAGGAGATGGTGGAGGCCATCAAGGACCAGGACCCCGACCGGGCCTATGAGATCATGGTCGGGTATTTTGAAAGGGTCTATCAATTCATCGGCATCTAGAACGACAACAGTCAAGCCCCCTCCCAGGTTGGGAGGGGGCTTTGCGCTGCCCGGATTACCGCAGCAGGTAGGCGGCGTGGGCCAGGCCGTCCAGCTTCACCGCCCGGGTAAGGAGCACCAGGTCCCGGCCCAGGTCGGAGTGCTGGCAGAGCCGGGCCAGGCTCACCACCGCCCGGACCATCCGCTCCTCCGGGGGAAGCTCCCCGGGGGCGAGGGCCAGGAGGACCCGCAGCAGGGCGTACTGCTCCGCCAGGAGGATGCCGTTCTGCTCGAAGGTGAGGCCCTCCCCGTGGTAGAGGAAGGGAAAGAGGCCGGAAAACAGGTAGCTGACGAAGTAGTTCTCCGCCGGGGCCGCCAGGGCCTCCAGGAGGGGGTCCCCCTTTTCCCGGGCCTCCCGGAGGAGGAAGGCCAGGGCCTCCTCCCCCGCCAGCAGCTCCCCGGTGGCCGGGTCCTCCCGGCACCAGGGGGCCAGGGCCTCCCGGAGGTGGCGGAGCACCGGCTTGCGGCCGCCGGCCAGCAGGTGGGCCATAGGCAGCCGCATGGCCGCCAGATGGGCCTCCCGGCTGTAGTCCAGCCGGTCGAAGAAGCCCCGGAATTCCCCCGCCTCCACCGAGGCCAGGAACCCGGCGCAGAGGCCGGGGAGCCGCGCCTCCTCTCCGGCGGCCAGGAGCCGGTCGGCCCGGCGGAGCAGCAGCCCCGCAGCCAGGATCCGCTCCCGGAGGGCGTAGTCCCGGCGGCGGATCAGCTCCATGCAGGCCCGGCGGAGGGCCGGGGCCCAGGGAGGCGGCGTCATGGGGGCGCCGCCCTTGCCGATGCCCAGGGGGGGCATGGCGTCCAGGGGGTCCTCCGGGCGGACGGTCCGCCGGAGCCGGGTAAATTCCAGCCGGTCCTGGGAGAACAGGGCCAGCCGGGCGGCCTCCCCGCAGGAGAGGGAGAGGGAAAGCTCCCACACCCCGGGGGTGAACTGGGCCTTCCGCCGGGGGTAGAGGGTGCAGGTGCGGCAGAGGGCCCCCTCCCCCAGCAGGCGGATGATGCGGCAGCCCCCGTCCGGGTCCTGGAAGCCGCAGCGGCCGTCCTCCCCCAGGGCCAGGGTGGCGTAGCGGTCGGGGGCGCCGTCCTTCCGCCGCCGGACCAGCCGGGCGCAGAGCTCCCGGAAGGCGGGGTCCTTTTCCCCTTTGTAGCGGAGGTAGTGCTCCTTGTCGATGTCGATTTCCCAGGTGTGGCAGCAGTTGTCCCGGCAGGCCGGGCCGATGCAGCGGAAGCTGTCGAAAAAAGCGGGCTGGAGGATTTCGATTTCCCTGGCGGCCATGGCGCGCCCTCCCTTCCCCTTCCATTTATAATATGACAATACTATTCTATCATCACACAATCTATTTGTAAAGCGGCGCTGATTTTGGGGCTGAAACGCCCCGAAAAGACCGATTATGACGGAAAATGTGAAAAACCAAAAAACAGAATATACAAAAATAATATCGTTTTTTCTGTAATAATGGAGAATCGTTCAAAACCTGATTGACATTTCCGTAGTCAGACAATATACTGGACTCATAAGATAAGACGGCGGGGAAGCAGAGCAAATTCCGGAAAACCCCCTGGCCGGGCTGTCTTAAGCAAAGGCTTTGTCTGCCCGGGAAGCATCCCGGGGAGCAAGGCGGATGAAATCGAAAGGGAGGATTCATCATGGACCAGTACCAGGAACTCTATGAAATTCTGCGCAAGGAAATGAAGCCCGCCCTGGGCTGCACCGGCCCCATCGGTATCTGCTTCGTGGCCGCCCAGGCCTATGACGCCATCGGCGGCGAGATCAAGTCCATCAAGGCTATCGGCTTCGGGCCCAAGAGCGACGACGTGGCCTTCCCCGGCACCGAGATGCTGGGCGCCGAGATGGCCGCCGCCCTGGGCGCCGTCTGCGGCGACCCCAAGGCCGGCCTGGAGGTCCTCCATTCCGTCACCCCCGAGGGTGAGCTGAAGGCCCGGAAGGTGGCTGAGACGGTGGAGCTGATCCCCTCCGACGACCCGTCCCTCCTCCACAAGCGCACCATCATCATCGAGACCGACAAGGGCACCGGCACCGCCACCATCCAGGGCGCCCAGGACGGCCTCATCTACAAGGCCGGCACCGACAAGGACGGCAACACCACCGTCTACCTGGACAAGGAGCCCGACCTGCTGAACCAGGCCGGCCACACCCCCCTGATGAAGTACAAGATCAAGGACTTCTATGAATTCGCCACCACCTACCCCATCGAGAAGTTCGCCTTCATCGACGAGGCCATCGAGATGAACTCCAAGATGTCCGACTACGTCCTCACCCACGACGACGTCAGCATCGGCATCGGCCGCCAGCTGCTGGCCACCGCCAACCCCAGCCCCGTCAGCCGGGCCAAGGCCGCCGCTGCCGCCGCCTGCGAGGGCCGGATGTCCGGCGTATCCCTCCCCATCATGAGCGTGGGCGGCAAGGGCAACGTGGGCATCGCCACCTCCATGCCCCTCATCAGCCTGGCCAAGGACCTGGGCAGCAAGCATGAGGACCTGGTGCGGGCCCTGGTGGCCAGCTCCCTGCTGGGCACCGCGGTGATCCACCGCATCGGCAAGGCCCCCACCATGTGCTCCTGCGAAGTGGCCGCCACCATGGGCGTGGCTGTGGGCTCGGTCATCCTCCAGGGCGGCACCGAGCAGCAGGCCGAGAACGCCATCCAGAACCTGATCCCCAACGTCTTCGGCGTGGTCTGCGACGGCGCCAAGCTGGCCTGCGCCCTGCGGATGGCCTCCGGCACCGCCATGGCCCTGGACGCCGCCGAGCTGGCCCTGAAGGGCATCCGCCTGGCCAACAACCAGGGCGTCCTGGACGTGAACGCCGACGCCTCCATCGACTTCCTGGGTGAGTTCGCCCTCAACGATATGCTGGACAGCGACCACAAGCTGGAAGACAAGATGATGAAGAAGCGGAAGATTTTCCCGCTGATGACCTTCACCGACCGCCAGAAGATCTGATCCGCCATCCGGTATCCGCGGGAGGGCCCGGCCCGGGACGGGGGGAATACTCCCCGCCCCGGGGGCCCGCCCCGTGAACGACGACCCAAACGAGGAGGGTTATAATGAATTATCTTGACGTAGCAAACAGTAATCTCATGCTCCTCTGCTGCCTGGTCCCCGTAGCCATCATCGCCATCCAGGCCCTCCGCTTCATGGCCATGGCCTGGAAACAGGGCATCGAGATCGGGATGGACAAGGCGAAGCTCAAGAAGTGCATCACCACCGCCACCACCATCTCCATCATCCCCGCTCTCTCCCTGGTCACCCTGCTCATCGCCATGTCCCCCAACCTGGGCAAATATTTCCCCTGGCTGCGCCTTTCCAACATCGGCGCCGGCGGGTATGAGCCCATGGCGGCCGGCATCGGCCTGGAGGCCGCAGGCTTCTCCGAGTACGCGGCCTGCACCCTGGGCGGCTTCGTGGTCATCATGCTGGTGATGAACATCGGCATGAGCCTCGCCCCCATCAACGTCATCTGCACCCTGAAGGGCTACGATAAGGTCCTGAAGAAGGCCAAGAAGACCAACCAGTTCCTGCTCATCGGCACTTCCGCCGCCTTCTGCGCCGTGGTGGCCCGGCTCAACGTCCCCTACTTCGCCGACTA
>CAJFUT010000149.1 GCA_904420255.1 uncultured Angelakisella sp.
AGTGAACAAGAACATGGACAGAAGGTGCCACCATGAGAAAGCCCTATGCCTTCCGCGCGCTGCTGGAACACCTGGCCCGGGTCCAGAAGGCCAGCGACGCGCTGCCCCGCAACTACGGCATCGATATTTTGCTGAAAACCGACGAAATCCACCTGCTGGACCTGATCGATAAGCACCCCGGCTGCAACCTGACCACCCTGGCCGACCTGATGCTCACCAGCAAAATGGTGATCTCCGGCCTGGTGCGCCGGCTCCAGGCCAAGGGCCTGCTGACCGTGGGCCAGGGCCGCAACAAAAAAGAGCTGATCTGCAGCCTCACCGAGCGGGGGAAGATCGCCGTGGACACCCACGACGCCTACCACCGCATGGAGAACGTATACCTGAGCGAAAAGCTGGACGCCTACACCGACGAGGAGATCGCCCTGGTGGAGCGGTTCCTGAAGGACTACACCACCTATCTGGAGGCATACGCCAAGGACGCCACCATCCTGTAGCGCCCCTCGCCCGCCGCTGCCGGACCGTTTTTCTTCTGCCCGGGATGGGGAGCGGTTCCGTTCCGTCCATTTTTCCGTGAAAAGACACAGCGCAAAAAGCGCGGCAGTCCCTGGGGGACTGCCGCGCTTTGCGCTTTTCGCGGCGCAGAAGCGTCATATGTTTCAGCCAAATCCGGGCCTTTTTCCAGGAACCTCCGCTACCGGGCGTTTTCCCCCTCCAGCAGCTCCCGGAGCACCGCGCCGATGTCCTCATTGACGCAGATGGACCTTTTCTCAATCTCCCGGGGGCAGCCCGCCTCCCCGGCGTTGACGCAGGCGTACACCGCCCGGGGGTTCTCCCGGGTCATCCGCCAGAAGGGGTACTTGATGATGACCGGGGTGTTGCTCCCCACCCCCAGCTCCCAGAACAGGACGCGCCGCCCCTCATGCCGGCGGAGGAAGTCCTCATACCGCCGGGAGGCGGCGTACCAGCCTTCATCCTGGACAAAGGTCATATCGCAGCGCAGGTTCATGGTCATGGGGGCACCGCAGACAGGGCAGCGGGGGACCAGCACGGCGGGGATTTTCAGGTCCCGCTGCCGGGCCGCCATCTGCCGGACCGCCTCCTCGTTGTCATAGGTCTTTTGATGGCAGGGCTTGGAGCACTGCCAGAGGCCGTAGTCCCCCTGGGTGTAGAACAGCCGCTCCCTGTCAAAGCCGGCCAGCTGGAACTGGTGGTCCACATTGGTGGTGATGACAAAATAGTCCTTCCCCCGCACCAGCTCCAGAAGGTCCCGGTAGGGCTTCCCCACCCCGGCCTCATAGCGGTTGACCAGAATCTGGCGGCTCCACCACCCCCAGTATTCCTCCAGGGTCCTGTAGGGGTAAAAGCCGCCGGAATACATATCGTGGAAGCCGTACCGCTCCTCGAACTCCTTGAAATACCGCTCAAACCGCTCACCGGAGTAGGAAAAGCCCGCCGAGGCGGAAAGCCCCGCCCCAGCCCCCACAACAACGGCTTTGGCGGCGTCCAGCTCCCCTCTCAGCCGCTCGAGCTGTTCCTCCCGGCTGGGGGAAAACACGGCGCTGGGCCTGCTGAAAAACACCCCATCAACACCTCGATTCTTCCATTCTCTCATTCCATGCCGGCCTTCCCCCGGACCCACTGCCGCCTTTCCACCGCCCCGGCGGGGCAGATTTCCAGGCAGTTCCCGCAGTGGAGGCAGTGTTTCTGGAGAATCCGGACAGGGATGCCGGTGATGTCGATGCACTTCTGGGGGCACCTGGCGTAGCACAGCTTGCACCCGATGCATTGATCGGTCGCAAAATACCCCTCCGCCCCCTGCCGGGCGCCGCCGAAGGAGAAGGAGGCCCGCTCCACAGGCTGCTTGGAGAGGTCGAACCATTCCCCCGTCCCCTCCGATATTTTGAAGACGGTGAGGGCGCCGCGGGAGCCCTCGCTTGGATAGATCCGCTCCATGTAGGGATTCTTGGCGAAAAGGGCCGGGAGCCGCTCCCTCCCAATCTCCTCCGCCCTGCCCCGGACGGAAACCGCAACCCGGGAGAGGGTGTCCTCCCCCTTCATGGCGGTGAAGGCGATATTCCCGCCGGCCTTCAGCCGGCGGTAAAAATCCTTGCCCCTGGCCGTCAGGAAATACAGGCCGCCCTCATCCCAATCCATCATATCGATGGCGCAGGTGATGGGGCGTCCCTCCTGGTCCACCGTGGCGAAAACGGTGGAGTGGATCTCCTCCACAATGTATTTCAGATAGTCCTTCGCCTCCATGGGGCACCTCCTCCCTTTCTCTTGCCCGGCGGGAATCGGATTCAGGCCAGAGGCTGCCCCGCCGGCGCGGTGCCTCAGGGGCCGCCTCTGTCATATCTCCCTCCGGGCCTCCCCCTCCGGCTGGGGATTCCTCCCCTCCCTGGGGGCATTTCACGGATCCGTTTTACAGGGTGTACTCCTTGGGCGGGTTGCCGGAGAAGTCAGCAATCACGGCATGGGCGTCCTTCAGATAGAACACCTCGAAAATGGGGTTGGCAGC
>CAJFUT010000150.1 GCA_904420255.1 uncultured Angelakisella sp.
CCTTGTGTCCCAAAGCGCCCTATGGTACACTAATATCACAGCCGGCACACAAATCCCCCCGCCCCGAGCCGGACCGCTATTGGAGGCCCGCCCCCGGCGGCGCCCTCCCGACAAGAAAGGAAACAAGAGAAATGAACAAAGGCTTCAACTTCGGCGCCCAAGGCGGCGATGACGGCATCCCCCGGTACCAGAACCCCTTCAAGAAGCTGGGGCGCTCGGTTATCTTTATCCTTATCGCCGCGGTGGTGGTGGCGCTGGGCGCCTCCTCCTTCACCACCATCAACGAGGGGTACATCGGCGTCAAATACCAGTTCGGGAAGATTGTGGACGACAACCTTTCCGCCGGCCTCAACTTCAAAATCCCCTTTGTCCAGTCCATCCGCCAGGTGGATATCCGGGAGCAGATGTACGAGATGAGCACCAACGCCTACACCATGGACACCCAGACGGTGGAGAATATCCAGAGCAAGCTCAACTACATCTACGACCGGGCCGAGCTTTCCAACATCATCCGGAACATCGGCATCGATAACGTGGAATCCAAGCTCCTCATCCCCCAGATGCAGTCCATCATGAAGAACGAGATCGGCCAGTACAAGGCCGAGGACCTGGTGCAGAACCGCACCTCCGTCCAGGAGAGCATCGAGTCCAAGCTCCGGGAGAGCCTGGCCCAGAGCGGCATCGTGGTGGTTTCCTTCGCCATCGAGAACCTGGATTTTGAGGACGGCTTCGAGGAGGCCATCCGGGCCAAGGTGGTGGCGGAGCAGGACGCCCTGAAGATGCAGAACAAAACCAAGGAGAAGGAGGAGCTGGCCCGCCAGACGGTGATCGAGGCGGAAGCCGAGGCAGAAAGCCAGAAGATCAAGGCCGACGCCGAGGCCTACGCCATCGAGGCCATCCAGGAGCAGCTCCGCCAGAGCCCCGAGTACATCGAGCTCCAGCGGGTGCAGAAGTGGGACGGCAAATTCCCCCAGGTCATGGGGGACGGGGTCAACCCCTTCGTGATGCTGGACGGCACCGAGTAATCCCCTGTCCTCCCCCCGCGCGCCCCAGGCCGGTCTTTGGACCGGCCTGTTTTCTGGTAAATATGAACTTTCCGGGGCTTGGACATATTTTTTTAAAACAAGTTTCATCCTTCTTCCAAAATATTTTCAAACCAGCGTCACATTGCCGGGGTATCATAAAATCACAGTCAAGGAAACCCCCGGCGGCGGGGTGATAAGCCAGGCCGGGGCCCACATACATTGAATACCGACCAAGGAGGCGTAACCCATATGACTACGGGATACGAAAACAATAACAACCTGAACCGGCAGAACGGCGAAAGCGGTTCCCAGGGCGCTCCCCAGAGCGGGGCCACCGGCCAGGGCAGCCAGGGCGGCTGGACGCCCTACCAGGACGACCAGAGCCGCCAGGAATTCTTCCACCGCTACAGCGACGTCTTTCAGCAGCCCGACGGCGGCTACCAGGGCAGCTACGGCACCCCCGGCGGCAGCGGCGGCACCCCGCCCTACCAGCCCCAGCAGCCCGCCCACCGGGAGCGGAAGCGCCGCTCCGGCAAGGGCCGGACGGCCGGCCTCATCGCCGCCTGCCTGGTGGTCTCCCTGGTGGGGGGCGCTGCCGGCAGCTGGGGGATGAACCAGTTCACCGGCGGCGGCAGCACCGTCTTTTACCAATCGGTGGGCGGCAACGACAACTCCGAAAGCGTCATTTCCGCCGCCTACACCGGCGGGGAGTTGACGGTGGCCGAAATCGCCGCGGTGGCCTCCCCCTCGGTGGTGGAAATTTCCACCGAAACGGTATCCACCCACAGCTTCTTCAGCCAGTTCATCCAGGAGGGGGCCGGCAGCGGCGTCATCCTCTCGGAGGACGGCACCATCGTCACCAATAACCACGTGGTGGAGGGCGCCAGCCGGATCACCGTCCGCACCAAGGACGGCACCGAATATGAGGCTACCCTGGTGGGCGCCGATTCCAAGACCGACGTGGCGGTGCTGAAGATCGACGCCACCGGCCTGACCCCCGCGGTGCTGGGGGATTCCGACAGCCTCATCGTCGGGGAATACGTCATGGCCATCGGCAACCCCCTGGGGCAGCTGGGCGGTACCGTCACCGACGGCATCATCAGCGCCCTCAGCCGTGACGTCACCATCAACGGCGAAACCATGACCCTTCTCCAGACCAACGCGGCCATCAACCCCGGCAACTCCGGCGGCGGCCTCTTTAACGAAAAGGGCGAGCTGGTGGGGATCGTCAACGCCAAATCCTCCGATACCAGCTCCACCACCACCATCGAGGGCCTGGGCTTCGCCATCCCCATCAACACGGTGAAGAACACCGTCCAGGAGATTCTGGACTACGGATATGTCCGGGGCCGGGCGGCCCTGGGAGTCACCCTCATTGACATCACCGACGCCCAGACCGCCTTCCAGTACCGGGTGGACCGGATGGGCGTCTATGTAGCCGGTGTCACCGAGGGCGGGGCCTCCGACAAGGCCGGCGTCCAGGTGGGGGACTGCATCATCTCCATCGGGGATGTGGCGGTCAGCAGCTACAGCGACATCAAGAGCCAGCTCAACAACTACTCGGTGGGCGACACCATCCAGATGCAGGTGATCCGGGACGGGCGCACCCTGACCCTCAACATCACCCTGGATGAATACCGGCCCACCACCGCCACCGAGAGCTGATCCGGGGCGGGAACGATCCAATCTGCCATCTTCTTTCTTTTCATACTTCCTCTTTTCTGAACCCCCCGGGGCCGCTGGGCCCCGGGCAGGGGCCCCGGCGGAGCGGCTCCGCCAAAGGAAGGGGGCCTGCGGGCCCCGCAAATTCATTTCTTTCTCCTCCTGCCGGGTGGACGGAATACCGGCCCGGCAGGCGGGAAAACCAAAGCCGGCAAGGGCCGGCGGCCTGGCCGGTCCCGAACGGGATGAAAGCCCCGGTGGGGCTTTCAAGGCCACGTTCCCGACCGCAGGGAGGGTGAGCGGTCCCGAAGGGAGAAACGTCCCGGTGGGACGTTTCAGCTCAATTTCCCGACCGAAGGGAGGGATGTCCGTGAGAGAAGGCTCTCAAAAGCGCTGGGTTGTGCGCCGCTCTTTAAAATATCACCTGGGCCGTGAGGGGCTCTTTTTTTATGTCCGTAAGAGAAGTGCCTACGCTGCGCCGGTTTGTGCCCCGCTCCCTGAGCATATCACTTTAGATTCGGAAGGCGATTTCTGCTCCGCCGGATTTTCTCTCATAGTAGCTTACTCCGGTCGCACCGGAGGTCCGGGCCTCACTTTCTCTGCCGAGAGAAAGTGACAAAGAGCGGCCGGGGAGCCCCCCGGGCCCCC
>CAJFUT010000151.1 GCA_904420255.1 uncultured Angelakisella sp.
CCGCGGCGGTGCTGGCGGCGGCGGTCATCGGGCTCCTGCTCTGGCGGAGCCGGAAGGGGGAGGGCGAAGGGAGATAACCACCCGCCCAAGCCCGAAAAACAGTCCGCAGGATGAATCAGGGCCCCCGGCTTTGCCGGGGGCCCTGATTGGCTTGGGGCGCGTATCCATTCAGCCGCCGAAGCCGATTTTCCTCCGTGCGGGCCAGGGGCACCCGCGCCACTGCCCGCCGTCCTGCTCCGGTTTCCCGGTCAAAAGGTCTGTGGCGGCGTCCGCGATATAGCCCAGGTAACTTCCGGCGGAGCTGTCGCCGCACAGCAATTTCCACATAAGGCCGCCAAAAAGATAGGACTGAGCGAATTCCCGCCAGCTGTGCAGCTCCTCCGCGGCCTTTTGGGAAAGGTCCCAGAGGATGCCAACCGCCTCGCTTTCGGTGATCCAGCCCAGGTAGCATCCCCAGCGGGTCAGCATCGCTGCCCGGCCGATGTCCCATCCGGCCATGAAGCCGGGGGCATACTGATTTTTATACCGCTGGGCGAACCGCCATGCCCGCCCGGTGGACTCACGGTCATCCTCATCCATATCTTCGTCCATCAGCTCCTCCGGCGAGGCCGCCTCGCCATAAAGCTGGTACCGCAGGATATAGCCCTCCTGCGCCAGGTAGCGGATCATATCCAGCAGGTCGCTGCGGCCGTCGATGCCCCAGGAGCGGCGGACAATGGAGACGATTTTCTGTTCCATGACAGGGATGTGCTCTTCCACATCCATCCCGCTCAAGTCATGGCTGTTCAGGTTGGACACAATGCCGGAGAGCAGGATGCCGAACCGCTCCCATCTTGGGTCGTTTTTCTGGTAGGGGAGGGGCTCCGGCTCGGGCAGGGCTTCCAGGCGGGCCATCGCTTCTTCCAGGGTCGTATAAAGGTTTTGCTCCAGCTCAAAATCAAATACGGGTTCGTCCTCCTCGCCGGCATCCTCCGCCTCCAGCATTTCCAGAGCCGCCGCCAGCACGCCCATATCCTCTCCGAAAAGCTGCCCCATCAGGTCCTCCGCGGTGGAGGCGGTGGCCTCTGCGACCTTCGCGTCTACCATTTTTTGCAGCAGCTCCTCGTTGGCGGCCATCTGCGCCATGCCGTCGGCGCCGAATATCTGGCCCAGGATTTCTACCTGCCGCTGGGTGCTGGCATTGATCTGCTCCTCTGCCTCGGCGGCAGATGGGGAGGCTTCTTTTTCGGAGCCGGAAACCTCCATTCTGTCAATCAGCTCCTCGCTTTTTTCAAGGGCCTTTTGCATGGAGGCGGCCGCCCGCTCCTTGGCTTGCTGCGCCCGCTTCCGAATCTCGTCGATATCAACCATTTTTCAATCCTCCTTGTCCGAGGGGAGCGTATGCCATGCCGGGGGGTTTTTGCGGCGTGTGAACAGCTTGTTGATCCGGCTCAATATTGCTTCCATAAAATGAAACCACAGGTTGCCGAATATAAATGCCGCCGCAAGAAACAGCAGGAATGCTCCGATTTCTCCAAAAGGCATTTTTTACCTCACTTTGTTGCGAAGCTGTTCATAAAGAAGTCGGTAAAGGCGGCCAGCTCCTCGTCCTGGGATACATAGACATAGAGCTTTTCATCCTCCAGCCAGTCATAGGCGTTGATGCCGATATATCCTTTCTTGTCCGGGTAAATGATAAAAGCATCCGTGGGGTACTTGTTGCGGTAGGCTTTCAGGATTTCAGAGCGGCGGTAATAGGTCGGATCGCCGCAGTCGGAAAGGTCGGGGACCGTGGGGACGACCACAATTGTTTGGCTGGCCTCATTCCAGCCCACGATCAAGTTCCCGATTTTGGTTTTGCTTCCATGAACAAATCCATAATTGAAGCGGCTCACATCCTCGGTATATCCGAAAATCAGCCTGTAATTGTCTCCGTCCTTCACCACATGGTTGAACAAAGCGCGCATTTTCTTCGCGTTGGCGTTGCTCTTTTCCATATCAATTTCCGGCTCCTTAAAAAACTTGCTGAAAAGTCCCATGACGTTTCCTCCTAAAGAAATATTTTTTGAAAGTGAACAGGGTACTAACCACAGCAGCGTAATTCAGCAGCGGCGGGTTCCCGCGGATTTTTGGCTGGCGGGTATCTGCTCAAAAATGCGTCAAATACTTTCATCGCGCGTTCTCCTTTGCTTGTTTTCCGTTTCCACAATTAAAAAATAAAAATAAAAAGTAAAATTTGTTTTTATTTTGGGTGAAGGAAAATCCGTCTGAATATAACGCCGCGACACAATATTCGGACGGATTTACACATTCTCATCATTCAAACCCTGGGGAGCCGTTTTCAGCTTCTCCAGGATATCCACAATGGCGTCAAGTTGAAAGTCAATCGTTTCATCGGCAGCCTCAGGAACAAACAAGGGGAGGGTATCGGGGAGCGCCCTGCGTATGACCATCGCTGTCAGGCTCAGATTTGTAAACAGATTGATCCGCTTCGCGTCCGCCTTTATCCCGAAGCCTTCCAAAATCTTCCCAAAAAGCCGGTGTTGCTTTTGACGGAACACCTGATAGCTTTCCTTCGATAAGCGTTTGAAAATAAGCTGCTGCTCTTCGATTGTCAAGACAGCGATTCCATTTTTCTCCCCATAGCAGCAATCATGGAGAAATTTCTTCACAGCGTCACGCCAGCTTAAAGCGGGATCGGCCATCAGCTTTTGAACATATTCAATGATTTTGGGCTGCTGCCAATACAGCGTTTCCAGCACCAGATCTTCTTTGGTTGAGAAAAAGGAATAGAAGAAAGTCCTTGAAATACCAACTTTCTTATACACCTGTTCTACAGTTGTGTGCTGTATGCCTTGCTTTGCCATCAGCTCAAGCCCGGCCGCAATAAGCGCCGTTCTGATACGCTCCCGATCCTCCTCAGAATAAGCTACCCTGGGCATGGCATCACCTCGCACAAAATAAAAACAATTTTTGAATTATATTTTTATTTTAGCACATTCCCTGGAAGAACACAAGGGTGAAACGCCTCGAAGGGTGCCTTCGCTTCCGGCAGAGCGCGAAACGGCAGACAGGGCCTGCCTGCCCACATCTGCCGTTTCCCCATAGTGCCTCCGCCGGCGGGAAGCCCCGGCGGCGCCCTTCTTTCCCCCTAGTCCTCCCGCAGCCGCTCCACCACGGTGTGTTTTTCCGCCGCCCGGCCGGTGAGGACGGGGATGCCCGCCCCCAGCAGGGCGAACAGGGGGGTCACCAGCAGGAAGGGGGTCAGGTCCAGCCGGTAGGTGAAGAACCAGAACAGCCCCTCAATCGCCCGGAACGCCACCGGGCCAAGGGCCAGGGCCAGCGCCAGGGCAAGGCCCACCGCCCCCAGAGCGTACAGGAGCCCTTCCCAGATCAGCATGGCCCGCAGCTGCCGCCCGGTCATGCCCACGGCCTGGAGCACCGCCAGCTCCCGGCGGCGGGCGATGATGCCGGTGAGGATGGCGTTGAAGAAGTTCAGCACCCCCACCAGCCCCACAATGAAGCTGAGGGCCCCGCCCAGCAGCAGGAACATGGACCGCATACTCTCAAACTCCGCGGCGTAGGTGGCTTTGCTTTCGTAATCCAGCTCTGGATTCACGTTTTCCGTGTAGTCCGCCAGGAAGGATTCCATAGCGGCATTGTCCTCGTCTGTGGTGTCGAAGGCATAGTACATGACACTGTTCGTGCCGGTATCTTCCACAAAGGTCTGGTCGTTCAGGATGAACTCATCCGCGCCGTAGTAGCGGTAGGAGAGGGCGGAGGGCACCGTCACCAGGGCAGCCACCGTGTAGTCCACGTCCCGGTATTTCACCGGCCGGGACACATAGTTGACCCCGTCGGGGATGTCCTCGTATGTGGCCCAGACCTCGCCGGTGTCCGGGTCGCAGTACTCGGTTTCCTCCACATACCGGACGGTGACGGTGTCCCCAAGCCGGGCCCAGTGGGAGGCCATGTCGGTATTCCCGTATTCGTCCTCGCTGTACACGGCGGCGATATTCCGGCTCCCCGGCTCGTAGAGGGGGCTGAGGTCGCCGTCCAGCACCGTCAGGTGGTCCAGGGCGAAGGCGCTCATGCCGGAGAGCTGGATCCGGTCGGCCAGCAGGCCCGCCTCGTTCCGCTCCGTCAGCCGGATCAGGTTATCCATCTGTTCCGGGGTATAGAAGCGCTGCTTGTTCTGCCGGAACCAGTCCTCGGCGACATACTCCAGGGCGCCGAAGGTCTGGCCGTACACCACGCCGCTGTCCGTGACGCCCCCCTGGGCGTCGATGTCATCCATGGCCTGCCGGGGCACGGCCATGTCGTTGGTAAAGTCCAGGACGCTGTTCTGGAACTTGCCGGCGCTTGCCACAATGAAGTCGCTGGCGGTGAAGTTGGAGACATACTTATCCATATCAAATCCGCCGGCAATGTTCACCGTTACGGTGAGCAGCACCACCGCCAGGGAAAGGGAGAGGACGGTCACCACGGTTTTCCCCTTGCTGCGGCCCAGGTTTGCCCAGGCCATGGTGAGGGGGCTGACCTTCCGGGCCTTCCGGCCCTTGGCGCAGGGTTTGCCGCCGCCTTCGGTGTAGCGCACCGCTTCCACCGGGGAGACCCTGGCCGCCATCCGCCCGGGCTTGCGGCAGGAGATCAGCACGGTGAAGAGGGCGAACGCCGCAGCGGCGGCGAAGATCCAGGGACTCACCGAGGTCATGACCACCACGCCGTTGAGCTGCGACACAATCACCGGGGTCAGCTGCCCGCCGATGAGCCAGCCGGCCCCAAGGCCGATGGGGATGCCGGCGGCGGAAAGGGCCAGGGCCTGGAGGCGGATGATCCGCCGGAGCTGCCGGGGGGTGGTGCCGATGGTCTTGAGCAGCCCGTAAAATCGGATATCCCCCGCCACCGAAATCTGGAACACATTGTAGATGATGAGGTAGCCGGTGAAGATGATCAGCAGGATGACGGCCGTGATGGCGATGACCACGATTGGGTCCGCGTTGTCCGACAGCCGGGCGCCGGTGTAGCCCCAGTTGACCCCGATGTTGATGTAGTCGTCCCCGGCGGTCACGCTCTGGTAGCCGTGGTCGGCCAGGATCCGGTTCAGGTCCTGTTCAATGCGCCGGGAGCCGCTTTTCAGCATCACATCCAGGTTCCAGCTGCCGGTCATGCCGTCGGCGGAGGTGCCGGGCGTCACGCCAACCTCCGCGAGGACCTCCTCCAGGCGGCTCTCAGAGATCAGGATGTGGTTGGCCACAATGGCTTCGTCGTATTCCCACCAGCCGCAGAGGGTGAAGGTCTGGGTGGTTTCATGGCCGTCCACGTCAAAGGTGAGGGTGAACCTTGCCCCCAGTTCCGGCTCCATCCCCAGCAGCTCCAGCACATGGGTATCGGTGGCGGCCTCATCGGTGCCCTCCTCCGGCAGGCGGCCCTCCACCGGGTCGCAGTACATCCAGTGGGCCTCGTTGGCGTCGGCGTAGCTCACCTCCACATGGGATTTGTTGAAGGGCACGTCCGCCGGCATCCCCAGGTACCGCCGTTCCCCCCACTGGTCGATGAGAGGGTCGTCCTTCAGCTCCTCAAACTGCGCCTCGGTCAGGTACTTGAACCCGCCGTGGGAAAAGCCGCCCGCCTGGCGGAAGTTGGACTGCTGGATGCCCTCGTTGATGGACAGGGCGATGGTGAAGAGGCTGGTGAACAGCACCGCCGTCAGGGCGATGGCCGCGATGGCGATGAGATTCCGGGTGCGGCTGGCCTGCAGGCTCTTCCAGGCCAGACGGCGGATGGATTTTTGATTGGAGACCTTCATCCTGCCCGCCCCCTTACCGCGTCACGATCCGGCCGTCCTCGATGCGGACGATCCGGTCGGAGAGCTGGGCGATCTCCTCGTTGTGGGTGATCA
>CAJFUT010000152.1 GCA_904420255.1 uncultured Angelakisella sp.
CCCAGCCGCTCCAGCTGGGCCAGGGAATGGGAGATGGGCAGCCGGGCCCGGCTTTTGGCCTCCCGGAGGACCCGGGCCCCGGTTTCGTTCATCCCCAGCACCCGGAGATAGGGGGGCCGCCGGAAGGAGAGCCCCCCGGGCAGCCCCAGGTAGGCCGCCACCAGGATGCGCCGCAGCCGGGCGTGGGTGTACCGCTTGGTCTTGACCCGCTCCAGCACCTGGGCCACGCTGGAGGAGCTGCGCACCGCCGAAACCAGCCGGTGCTCCAGCCCCTCGGAAACATCGGGGAGGAGGGCGAAGTCGGCGGCGGACATCCGCCGCAGGGCCGCCAGCATGGGCAGCTCCAGCCGGGCGGGGTCCGCCCCCCGGCCTTCCCCCAGCTCCCCGGCAATCACCTCCCAGGCCCCCTCGGGCAGGTAGGGCCGGGCCGCCTCCAGCCTGCCCGCCTCCAGCAGCCCCCGGAGCCAGGTGGCGGAGGCGGTGGGGCGGGGCGCCCCCTCCCCGGCGGCCAGGGGGGCGGCTTCATGGTGGCCCGCCCCCCGGCGCTCCACCGTGAAGGGCTCCATGGGCATCCCCAGGCGGCGCAGCTCCCGGATGTACTGGATGGCCAGGATGTTGTTGGGGGAGGAGAAGGGGGCGGCCACGGCGGGGCCGAACAGCGCCTCCACCCCCTGCTGCCGGGCGGCGGCGTAGGTGACCCCCCGCTCCAGCCGGGCCCGGATTTCCTGGTCCAGGAGGGGCTCCTCCAGGGCGGCGGCGCAGGCGGTGAGGAGGGCCAGGTCCCCGGCCTCGCTGCCGAAGGAGAGGGTATCCACGCACCCCAGCCCCGCCAGGGCCTCCACCCCCCCGAAGGCGAACCGCTCCGCCGTGGCGGCGGCGTAGGGGAGGGGCAGCTCCAGCACCAGGTCCACCCCGGAGAGGAGGGCCGCCCTGGCCCTGGCCTGCTTCCGGCAGAGGGCGGGGGCCCCCCGCTGGAGCCAGTTGCCCCCCATCACCGCCACAATGGCCTGGACCCCCGCCGCCCGGGTGGCCTCCACCTGGAGGAGGTGGCCGTTGTGGAAGGGGTTGTATTCCGCGATAATCCCTGCGATTTTCATGGCGCCGCCCTCCCTTTTTGTCCCGTCCGCACTTGAATTTTACCAGTCAATGTAATAATATATAAATGAATCGGCCTCTGTCAAGGCAGGGGAGAGAAAGTCGAGAAGGAGAATCAGAAGCATGAAAGTATTGGTGATCAACGCCGGGAGCTCGTCCCTCAAGTACCAGCTCATCGAGATGACCGACGAGAGCGTCCTGGCCAAGGGCAACTGCGAGCGCATCGGCGTGGACGGCCACATCGGCCACAAGACCGCCGCCGGCGTCAAGGTGGAATACGACGCCAGCTTCCCCACCCATAAGGAGGCCTTTATGGAGCTGGTGAAGGTCCTCACCAGCGGCGAGGGCAAGGTCATCGACGACGTCAGCGAGATCGTCGCCATCGGCCACCGGGTCCTCCACGGCGGGGAGATCTACAAGGTTTCCAGCGTGGTGGACGAGAAGCTCATCAGCACCGTCGAGGAGCTTTCCGAGCTGGGCCCCCTCCACAATCCCCCCCAGGCGGTGGCCATGCGGGCCTGCCGGGAGGTATTCGGCGAAAACGTCCCCATGGTGGCGGTCTTTGATACCTCCTTCCATCAGACCATGCCCCCCAAGGCCTATATGTTCGCCATCCCCTATGAGTACTATGAGAAATACTCCATCCGCCGCTACGGCTTCCACGGCACCAGCCACCGCTATGTGTCCGGCCGCTACAAGGAGCTGACCGGCGGGGTCCACAACCTCATCACCTGCCACATGGGCAACGGCTCCTCCATCTCCGCCATCCAGGACGGCAAGGTGGTGGATACCTCCATGGGCCTGACCCCTCTGGACGGCTTCATCATGGGCACCCGCTGCGGCGGCATCGACCCCTCGGTGGTCACCTATGTGATGAATAAAGAGGGCTTCACCCCCGACGAGATGTCCAACCTGATGAACAAAAAGTCCGGCTTCCTGGGCATTTCCGGCGTTTCCAGCGACTGCCGGGACATCAAGGAGGCCGCCGCCAGCGGCAACCAGCGGGCCCAGCTGGCCCTGGATATGCTGGTCTACCAGGTGAAGAAGATCATCGGCGGGTACGCCGCCGGCATGGGCGGGGTGGACGCCATCGTCTTCACCGGGGGCATCGGCGAAAACGACGCCTCTATCCGGGAGGCCATCTGCTCCGATATGGAGTATCTGGGCCTGAAGATCGACCCCAAGGCCAACGATACCCGCAGCGAGGCCCGCATCTCCGCCCCGGATTCCAAGGTGGACGCCTGGGTCATCCCCACCAATGAGGAAATCCTCATCGCCAGGGACACGGTGGAGCTGTCCGGCCTGAAGAAGTAAACAGCAAACGGGGAGGCGGCCCCTCCCCAAGCCGGAAGCGCCCGGCGGCGGACCAGTCCGCTGCCGGGCGCTTCCCAGTGGGTTTGCTTGTCATGTGTCGCCGGTCCGGCGAAAGAGAAGGGAAATGCACCAAATGGCGCCGATGGCCACCAGGGTGTACACCACCCGGCTGATGATGGCGGCCGAGCCGCCGAAAAGCCAGGCCACGGCGTCCAGTTGGAACAATCCCACCAGTCCCCAGTTGATGCCGCCGATAATGACCAGCAGCAATGCGATCTTATCCAACATGGAGGATTCTCCTAACATGAAAAAGGTTCCAGCGGCTCCTTGCTTCACCGCTGTGCCCTTAGTATGTGAAGGCGGCGCGGCCCTATTCCGGGACTTTCCCCCGGGATTTTTTGCAAGTTCGGAGGGGGTTTTTGTAAAATTCTCCTCATCCCTCCCGGAAAAGGCCGTTTTATGATATGATTTATGGCAGGATGCGATCAATGCGCAAGATTCGCCCTCCCCGCGGCGGGAGGCGGGAAAGGCGGGATGTTTGGATGGACCAGACGGGATATGCCGGGGCTGTGGGGGAGCTCCCCAAGAAGCGGGGCATCACCGGCAGCACCTTGAAGCTGATCGCAGTCATCGCCATGCTCATCGACCACACCGGCGCCGTGGTGCTGGAGCGGATTCTCATGGCCGAGGGGCTGTATGACGCCGTCACCCAGGCGGAGCTGGCGGAGTTCATGGCCCGGTACGGCGGCGTTTACCTGGCCGATTCCATCATGCGGCTGGTGGGGCGGATCGCCTTCCCCATCTTCTGCTTCCTGCTGGTGGAGGGCTTTGTCCACACCCGGAGCAAGTTCCGGTACCTGCGGAACCTGGCGGTTTTCGCCCTCATCTCCGAGCCCATCTTTGATATGGCGGTGTTCGGCGTCTGGAGCGAATCCCGGGGCCAGAATGTCTATTTCACCCTCTTTCTGGGGGTGCTGACCCTCTGGGGCATCCAGAAGGCCCAGGGGATGGGGCGGAAGGCCCTGGGGCGGCTCCTTTCCCTGGGGGCGGCAGCGGCGGGATGCGCCGCCGCCTGGCTCCTCTCCACCGATTACGGCGGCTATGGGGTGCTGGCCATTGTGGCCATCTACCTCCTCCGGGGGCGCCCGGTGGCAGGGGGCGCCGCCGCCTGCACCTGCCTGCTGCCCCTGAGCTTCCTCCAGGCGGCGGGCTACGGGGCCCTCATCCCCATCCACCTCTACAACGGGGAGCGGGGGCTGCGGATGAAGTATTTCTTCTACCTCTTCTACCCCGTCCATCTCCTGCTCCTCTACCAGGTGGCCTCCATGCTGGGCTACCGCTACGCCTTCTGAGCATCCCCGAATCAAAAAACAGCGCCCCGCGGGGCGCTGTTTTTTCGTGGATATGGCGGTCAGATGACCTCCGGCTCCGGCGGGGCGGAGGGGGCGGGGCGCTCCGGCAGCTGCCGCTGGGCCGCTTCCAGGGCCTGGGCCAGCTCCTCCTTGTGGATCTTCTGCCGCTTGATCACCTTCTGGCGGCTGAATTCCTCCCGCTCCTTTTCCTCCAGGGCGTCGGTGATGAATTTGGAGGAGTACTCGAAGTTGGGGATGATGATGTTTTTCAGGGCGTTGGCCCTGCTCTGGGTCTTTTTGATGGCGCTGGCCAGGCGGTAGATGCTGTTCTCCACCTCCGCCAGCCTGGCGGTCATCAGCTTCACCTTGTGGAAGCAGAGGTAGGCGTTGTCCAGCTGGGAATTGGTGCCGTAAAGGTCGTAGGTCATCTCCGGCTCGCTGGGGGCCGAGAGGCGGACGGTGGGCAGCTCCACCCCCATGACGCTGCGGTACTGGATGTCCAGGCCGTCCTCGATGGGGATGCCGTTTTCGATGTCCTCGATGACCCCCAGGGTGATGTTGGCCCGCTGGAGGGCGATATACGCCTTGGCGTAGGTGGAGCTGATCTGGTTCCGGAGCTTTTTGGCGCTGTCGATCATGGTCATCAGCTCCCGGATCAGGATGTTCCGCTTGCGGTCCAGCAGGTCGTAGCCCATCCGGGCCAGCTGGAGGGACTTTTTGACGTTGATCAGGTTCCCCTTGGTGGGGAAGATGTTTTCGGTGCGCATGGCCCTCAGACCTCCGATCGTTTGGGAATCGCGGCCCTGCCCGCCGGGGCGGGTCAGCCCTTGAACATTTTGGCGTTATCCGGGTTGTAGTGCTTTTCCAGCATCTCCTTGTCCACCCGGTCCAGCTCCTCCATGGGCAGCATGGAGAGGAGGGCCCATCCCAGGTCCAGGGTCTGGTCGATGGTGCGGTTCTCCTCCTCGCCCTGGCCCAGGAAGTGCTCCTCAAACTTCTGGCCGAAGCGGAGGTATTCCTTGTCCAGGGGGGAGAGCTCCTCCTCGCCGATAACCGAGGAGAGGCTCCGGGCGTCCTGGACCTTGGCGTAGCAGGCGAAAAGCTGGTTGGAAACGGCGCTGTGGTCGGCCCGGGTGTAGCCCTCGCCGATGCCGTCCTTCATCAGGCGGGAGAGGCTGGGCAGCACCGAGATGGGGGGATAGATGCCCATCAGGTCCAGCCCCCGGTCCAGGACGATCTGCCCCTCGGTGATGTAGCCGGTCAGGTCGGGCACCGGGTGGGTGATGTCGTCGTTGGGCATGGTGAGGATGGGGATCTGGGTCACCGAGCCGGTGGAGCCCTGGATCACCCCGGCCCGCTCGTAGATGGAGGCCAGGTCGGAGTAGAGGTAGCCGGGGTAGCCCTTCCGCCCGGGGATCTCCCCCTTGGAGGAGGAGAATTCCCGCAGGGCCTCGGCGTAGGAGGTCATGTCGGTGAGGATCACCAGCACGTGCATATTCCGCTCGAAGGCCAGGTATTCCGCCACGGTGAGGGCGCAGCGGGGGGTGAGGATCCGCTCGATGATGGGGTCGTTGGAGAGGTTGAGGAACATCACCACGTTCTTCATGGCGCCGCTCTTTTCAAAGGAGGAGCGGAAATAATCCGCCACGTCGTTCTTGACCCCGATGGCGGCAAAGACCACGCAGAACTGGGAATCCGGGTCCTCCTTGCCGTCCTTCGTGATCTGGGCCTGGCGGACGATCTGGACCGCCAGCTTGTTGTGGTTCATCCCGGAGCCGGAGAAGATGGGCAGCTTCTGCCCCCGGATCAGGGTCATCAGGGCGTCGATGGAGGAGATGCCGGTGCGGATGTAGTTGCGGGGGTAGGTCCGGGAAACGGGGTTGATGGGCCGGCCATTGATGTCCCGCACCGTTTCGGCAAAGACCTCCCCCAGGCCGTCGATGGGCTTGCCGCTGCCGCTGAAGACCCGGCCCAGCACCTCAGGGGAGAGGGGAAGCTCCATGGGATGCCCCAGCAGCCGGGTCCGGGTGTTGGTGAGGGAAAGGCCGTTGGTCCCCTCAAAGACCTGGATCACCGCCTTGTCCCCCTCGATGGTGACGATGCGGCCGTCCCGGCTGGTGCCGTCGGGAAGCTCCAGCTGGACCATTTCCTCGAAGCTGGCGTCCTGGACATGGTCCAGCACCACCAGAGGGCCGTTGATTTCCTTCAGTCCCACATATTGTACGCTCATGACAAAGGCCCTCCTTTCTTACAGCTCCGCCTGGGCGTTGGCGTTCTGGGTTTCCGGGACAAAGACCTTGGCGAGGCCCAGCTCGATGTCCCGCTTGTAGCGGTCGAACAGCTCCAGCTTGTCGCCGGGGATGTCGTATTTCATCTTGACCACCTGGTCGAAAAGGCCGGTTTCCTGGATGGAGCTGATGGGCACCCCTTTGGCCACCAGGTCCTTGGACTTGTCGTAGAGGTAGAGGATGACGTCCATCATCCGCAGCTGCTTCTCCAGGGAAACGTAGGTGTCGTCCTTGTGGTAGGCGTTCTGCTGGAGGAAGCCCACCCGGATGATGCGGCAGATTTCAATGGTGAGCTTCTGGTCGTCGGGGAGGACGTCGGCGCCGATGAGCTTGACGATCTCCATCAGCTTTTCCTCCTCGTGGAGGAGGTTCACCACCCGCTGGCGCTTTCGGACGAAGGTGGGGTCCACATTCTCCTTGTACCAGGCCCGCAGGTCGTCCAGGTACTCGCTGTAGCTGGTGGTCCAGTTGATGGCGGGGTAGTGGCGGGAATAGGCCAGGGATTTGTCCAGGGCCCAGAAGCAGCGGACAAACCGCTTGGTGTTCTGGGTCACCGGCTCGGAGAAGTCGGCCCCCTGGGGGCTGACGGCGCCGATGATGGTCACCGAGCCCTCCTGCCCGGAGAGGGTGTCCATATACCCGGCCCGCTCATAGAAGCCGGAGAGGCGGCTGGGCAGGTAGGCGGGGAAGCCCTCCTCGGCGGGCATCTCCTCCAGCCGGCCGGAAATCTCCCGGAGGGCCTCCGCCCAGCGGGAGGTGGAGTCGGCCATGATGGCCACATGGTAGCCCATATCCCGGTAGTATTCCGCCAGGGTGATGCCGGTGTAGATGGAAGCCTCACGGGCCGCCACCGGCATATTGGAGGTGTTGGCGATGAGGACGGTGCGGTCGGTGAGGGCCTTGCCGGACTTGGGGTCGATGAGGCTGCCGAATTCCTCCAGCACCTGGGTCATTTCGTTGCCCCGCTCGCCGCAGCCGATGTAGACGATGATGTCGGCGTCGCACCACTTGGCCAGCTGGTGCTGGGTCATGGTCTTGCCGGTGCCGAAGCCCCCGGGGATGGCGGCGGTGCCGCCCTTGGCCACGGGGAAGAGGGAATCGATGACCCGCTGGCCGGTGATGAGGGGGCGGCTGATGGGCAGCCGCTGGGCCACCGGGCGGGGGGTGCGGATGGGCCACCGCTGGGCCAGGGTGAGGGTGTGCTCCTGGCCCTCGCCGTCGGTGAGCTTCAGGATGGGGTCAAAGATGCGGTATTTCCCCGCCGGGGCGGCCCAGGTGACGGTGCCGGAAAGCTCCGGGGGCACCAGGGCCCGGTGGGTGATGAGGCTGGTTTCGGGGCAGGTGGCGAAGATCTGCCCTCCCTGGAGGGAATCCCCCTCCTTGGCGGTGAGGGTGACCTCCCAGAGCCGCTCCTGGTCCAGGGCGGAAATGTTGCCGCCCTCAGCGATAAAGGCCCCGGAGAGGGCCTCCATCTCCCGGAGGGGGCGCTGGATGCCGTCAAAGATATTGGAAAGGATGCCAGGGGCCAGGGTGGCGCAGATGGGGGAGCCGGTGGGCTCCACAGGCTCCCCGGGTTTCAGGCCGGTGGTGCCCTCGTACACCTGGATGGTGGTGGAAAGGTCGCTGATGGAGATGACCTCCCCCACCAGCCGCTTTTCCCCCACCAGGACCATCTCCTGCATGGAGAAGTCCTTGGAGTCCCGTACCGTTACCACGGG
>CAJFUT010000153.1 GCA_904420255.1 uncultured Angelakisella sp.
CCTCCTGCTCTTTACCAGCGGGTGGAACATCAAGTGGGCCACCGACAAAAACCCGGACCTGCGCCTGGCGGAGTTCGGCAGGGCGGAGTGAGCCGGCCGGGATGGTGTTTCTTCCATAGGGGCCGCTTCCTTGCCTTTGAAGATGAAACGATGAAACATGGTGGGCTGAAAAGAAATGGATCGGAGGATTTTATGAAGGCAAAGCTTTTCCTCGGGGCGGTCATAATCGCTTGTTTATGCCTGAGCGCCTGTTCCAGACAGGGGGGATACTCCGGCAGTCATTCAGCACCTGCATCAGAGGAACCATCAGTCGAATTGACAGAAGAAGATTTGACCAGCTTGCAGGAATATGCGGTATCATTTGCTGAATATTTTGATGAACCCTTTTCTTCTGTCGATGAATTGAGTTATCAAGCCATCGGTCATAATTCTTTGTACTGGCTTGTAGTCGGTGAAGGCTATGAAAGTTTTGAAACGAACGATGCGGGGTTTCCATACATTCCAAAACCGCTCTTGCAGTCCTATGTACTGGATCATTTTGGAATAGAAAATTATGAATATCCCGTTTCCGAGAATCCCAATATTTGGCCTCGGTATGATCCGGATAAGGATGCGTACCTATTTAGCGAGGCCAGAGGAGGCCCCCGATATGGCGTTTCGGTTCTCAGCGAAACCGTTGCGGGAGAAACGATAACCTATACCATGGAGTTTGAAATATCCGATTTCGAAACCGGGGAAATCATAGGAACACAAAAGATGGAGTATCGATTCCAAATCATTCCTGCCGCGGGCGGCTATGTTCTCAGAGCTCTCTCGGCAGCTCAGATTTAATCCAAAAGAAATGGCAGCCGAATGGCTGCCATTTCTTTTGCCCCCCCCGAGCCTCGGGCTGGACAAGCGCCGGCACAAAAACCGGGCGTTTTTTGCAAAAGGGGATTGACTTTAATATTATTAAATGGTATATTTAATTTAACGCAAAATAAAAATAAAATATCTCTTTCAAAAGGAGGGCTGTCATGAAACCGGAAACCCTGCCCGACTGGCTGGCGGGCCTGGACGAGGAGGATCTGGGGTTCATCAAGAAGTTTTTGCTTTCCTCCGGCTCCCTCAAGGAGGTGGCCCAGCTCTACGGGGTCACCTACCCCACGGTGCGGCTGCGGCTGGACCGGCTGATCCAGAAGATCCGCCTCAGCGACGACGTGGCCGCCGAGCCCTACGTCACCCTCATCAAGCGCCTGGCGGTCAACGACAAGCTGGACTTTGATACCGCCAAGCTCCTCATCAGCGAATACAAAAAGACCCAGAAGGAGGTCCCCTGATATGGAATTTTCCCAGATGGCCACCGTGACCATGATCCTGTTTATCGTCATTTATGTGGGGCAGTTTTTCCTGCAGTACTGGCTCAGCACCCGGGATGACCGGTGGATGGGCTGGATCCTCCCCATCCTGAACCTGGGGGGAGGCGTCATGTACCTCATCTCCGCCACCACGGTGGGGGCGGCGGTGATGGCCTTCCTCACCGGCGGCGGCATCAGCGCCGCCATCCAGCTGCTCCTCTACTACATCGGCCGCAAACGGGTCCAGGCCAGGCAGCGGGACCGGGTGGACAAAATGAACATCCAGGACCTTTGATCCTCCGCCCCGGCGAAGAATCAGAAAAAAAGGGCCGCCCCGCACATCCAGTGTGAGGCGGCCCCTTTCTGCGCCCTCCGGGGAGGGCCTGGGGGAAGGGTCAGGGAGCGGGCTTGGCTTCCGGGCCGGCGTAGATGGCCGCGATGCGCAGCAGCAGGGCCACGATCTTCTCCATGGACTGGACGCAGACAAATTCGTGGGTGCCGTGGTAGTTGGCGCCGCCGGTGCAGAGGTTGGGGCAGGGGAGGCCCTCCCAGGAGAGGCGGGCCCCGTCGGTGCCGCCCCGGATGGGCTCCACCCGGGGCTGGATCCCCACCTCCTCCATGGCCCGCTTGGCGTTGTCAATGAGGTGGAAGTGGGGGAGGATCTGCTCCTTCATGTTGGAATAATTGTCCCGCAGCTCCGGCACAAAGGTGCCGGGGCCGTATTTTTGGTTGAGGTAGTCGCAGATGGCCAGGAACCGGGCCTTCTTGGCCTCCAGCTTTTCCCGGTCGTGGTCCCGGAGGATGTAGTGGAGGACGGCGGCTTCCACCGACCCCTCCATGGCGTCCAGGTGGTAAAAGCCCTCGTAGCCCTCGGTGCAGGCGGGGTTCTCGAAAGGGGGCAGCATCGACTGGAATTCCATCCCCAGCAGCAGGGCGTTCACCATCTTCCCCTTGGCGGCGCCGGGGTGGATGCTCCTGCCATAGATGGTGAGCTTGGCCGAGGCGGCGTTGAAGTTTTCATATTCCAGTTCCCCCAGCTCCCCGCCGTCCACCGTGTAGGCATAGGCGGCGCCGAAGCCGGGAATATCAAAGAAATCGGTGCCCCGGCCCACCTCCTCGTCGGGGGTGAAGGCGATGCGGATGGGGGGATGGGGCAGTTCCGGGTGGGCCAGCAGCACCCCGGCCATGGCCATGATCTCCGCCACCCCGGCCTTGTCGTCAGCCCCCAGCAGGGTCCTGCCGTCGGTGACCACCAGGTCCTGCCCCCGGTAGCGGAGCAGGCTGGGGTACTGGCTGGGGGAGAGGACCGCCCCCTCGTCGTTC
>CAJFUT010000154.1 GCA_904420255.1 uncultured Angelakisella sp.
CCTCCCGGAAAAGGCCTCCAGGTCCTCCTTAGGGCCTTCCAGCAGCTCCCGCTCCTCCCTCCCCAGCAGGGGCAGCAGCTCCCGCCTCCTGGTGAGAAAGGCTCCGGTTTCCAGCCAGTAGAGGTCCCGCAGCACAAAAAAGGCCGCCTTGCCCAGGGCCGCCAGGGCCTCCCCGCTTCTCTCGTGGAGCAGGTTGTGTACGCAGCCGTGGTAAACGGCGCAGGCCCCCGCCAGGGCCCCCCGGCGGACGTCCTCCCGGTCCGCCAGCTCCATGGCGAAATCCAGGGAGCCCAGGAATGGCACCGTATCCCGGCAGAAGGAAAAAAGCTCCCCCCGCTCCCAGCAGCGGAGCTCCTCCCGTCCGCTCACAAAGCCGCAGGCCTTGTCCCGCTCCGGCAGGGCGTCCAGGACGGCCCGGTAGCGGAGCAGGTCCTCCGCCTCGGCCCGGTCCAGAATCAGCACCAGGTCGATGTCGCTTTCCGGGGAGGCCTCCCCCCGCCCGCGGCTCCCCTGGAGGCCGGCGCAGACGATCCGTTCCTCCCCGAAGGCTTCCTTCACCGCCCGGAGCCATTCCGCCGCCCAGGCTTTCGCTTCCGTGTCGTTCATGCTTCATCCTCCTTTTCATGTCCTTCCGCGCCGTCCCACCGGCCCGGGACAGAAAAGAACCCGTTTCGAGAACGGGTTCTTTCGCTTCCATATGGATTATGTACGCTCCCGGCGTCCCGGTCACCGCTGGATATACCGGGCCAGGAATTCCCGGGTGCGGGGGTTCTGGGGGTTCTGGAAGATCTGCTCCGGGGTGCCCTCCTCGGCGATGACCCCCTTGTCCATAAACACCACCCGGCTGCTGACGTCCCGGGCAAAGGCCATTTCGTGGGTCACCACAATCATGGTGAGGCCGGACTGGGCCAGGCCCTTCATCACCGCCAGCACCTCCCCCACCATTTCGGGGTCCAGGGCGGAGGTGGGCTCGTCAAAGAGGAGCACCTCCGGATCCATGCAGAGGGCGCGGGCGATGGCCACCCGCTGCTTCTGCCCGCCGGAAAGCTGGGAGGGCGCCGCTGAGGCGAAGTCCTTCATCCCCACCTTTTCCAGGTAGTGGAGGGCCTTTTCCCGGGCCTCGTCCTTGTTCCTGTGAAGGACATGGGTCTGGCCCACAGTGCAGTTCTTCAGCACGTCCATATTGTCAAAGAGGTTGAAGGACTGGAACACCATCCCCACCTTGGTGCGGTATTCGTTGACGTTGATGCTCCCCTGGAGGATGTCCCTGCCGTGGACCAGGATGCGGCCCGCGTCGGGGGTTTCCAGGAGGTTCAGGCACCGCAGGAGGGTGGATTTCCCGGAACCGGAGGCGCCGATGAGGCAGATGACCTCCTTCTTTTCCACATGGAACTGGATGTCCTTCAGCACCTCCAGATTCCCGAAGCTCTTTTTCAGGCCCTGGATCTCAATGATATTCTCCATGGTTCTCCTCCTTTACAGCACCGGGCTTCCGGGTACGGTCTGGGAAGCGGGGAAGCTGGATTTCGGCCGGCCCATGCGCTTTTCGATCCAGCCCAGAATCCGGGTGGTGGTAAAGGTGAGGACCAGGTAGATCAGCACGGTGGTGAGCATGGTCTGGCTGAAGAGGAACATACTCCCCGCCACGCCGATGGACTGGAAGTACAGGTCGGTCACCGAAATGGCGCTGAGGACCGAGGAATCCTTGATGTTCACCACAAATTCATTGCCGATGGAGGGGAAGGAATTCTTGATGGCCTGGGGCAGCACCACAATGAACATGGTCTGGAGGGAGGACATCCCGATGCTCCGGGCGGCCTCGGTCTGGCCCCGGTCCACGCTCTGGATGCCGGCGCGGATGATCTCCGCCATATAGGCGCCGGTGTTCACCGAGATGACAAAGACGCCGGCGGTCATGGCGTTCCAGTTGAAAACCGGCTTGAGAAGGTAGAACAGGAAAACCCCCTGGACGATCATGGGGGTGCCCCGGAACACCTCAATATAAATGCTGGTGACGATGCGCACCGTGCGCTTCAGGATCCGCACCCCCAGGCTGTCCCGGGGCTCCACCCCCACCGCCCGGACGCTCCCCACCAGCAGGCCGATGACCAGGCCGATGAGGGTGCCGCTGATGGAGAGGATCAGAGTGACCCTGGTCCCGGACATGAAAAGGGGCCAGTAGGTCTGAGCGATCTCCAGGGACTTCGCTAAAAACTCACTCATGGGAACAGCTCACTTTCTTTCACAGTCGTATCGCCGTCCAGGCGGGGCTTCCAGAAACGGCGGCCCGCCCGTCCGGGGATACGCCCCGGGCGAACGGACTGCCGGCCGGTATGGGTTGGTTTCGCGGGGGCTCGTCAGTTGGCGGGCTGGCGGCTCACCGCGTCGGTCATCCACTGGGTGCGGGTGTCGGCGTCGATGGCGTCCAGGGCGGTCTGGATGGCCTCCAGGAGCTGGGTGTTCCCCTTCTTCACCGCGATGGAAACGGTGGTGTCCGCCTCAAAGCCGTTGTCCCCCTCAAAGCGGACGATGGCAAGGTCCGGGTTGGAGGTGACCACGCCGGTGGCCACGGGCAGCTCCGCGGTGATGGCGTCCGCCTCGCCGTTCTGGAGGGCCATAACCATCAGGGGGTAGCTCTGCATGGGGGTCAGGTGATTGACGTCGGGAATCTGGTCGATGATCTCATCGTAAATGGTGTTCTGCTGCCCCAGCACGTTCTTGCCGGAGAAATCCGCCAGGGAGGTGGCGGAAGCCAGGGCATCGTCGCCCCGGACAATGCACACCATTTCGGATTCATAATAAGGAGTGGTGAAGTCGGCGTTCTCCTTCCGCTCGGGGGTGGCGGTCATGCCGGCGATGATGGCGTCGATCTCCCCGGAGGTGACGGCGGGCTCCAGGCCCTCCCAGGACAACTTCTTCACCTGCAGCTCCACGCCCATGGCTTCGGCCAGGGCCATGGCCATCACCACATCGTAGCCGCCGGCGTATCCCGCGCCCTCCAGGGCCACCGAGTACTCATCCCCTTCCACCTGGGTCCAGTTGAAGGGGGGGTAGTTGCACTCCATCCCCACGGTGAAAACCCCGTCCTCCCCAAAGATGGAGGCGGCCGAATCGGCCGAGGCGGAATCATCGCCGGAGGCGGCGCTTTCAGAGGCGCTGGAGGAGCTCCCGGAGGAGCCGCAGCCGGCCAGCGTGGTCAGGGTCATCATCGCCGCCAAAGCCAAGGCGGCCAGTCTTCTCATATTCATGGTGTTATTCTCCTTTTTATCCGCAGTCTTGCTGCCGTCAATCACATTTGCTGCCCTTTGGGAGGGGCTGTTCTCAAGGCCTTGCTGTATCCCCAATTTTATACAGGCGGAGGCCATCCGTCAAATTTTATTGCCACTATATTGCCACTATAATCGTCCTCCTTTGATTCCCCGCGCCGCTTTGCCGCCGGAAAGCCGGCTGGGGGGTTGCCCCTTGCCGCGCAAAATCCACACCGGCGCCGCATCCCGGACATCCCTCCTTGTAAAAGGTCACAAGAGCACCCCCGTTTTGTTGGTGAGGCTGGCCCAAAAGGCGCTGAAAATGATACATTTACGAAACAATTATGAAATTTATATGAATTATTTATAAATTATAATAAAGATGCAGAGGATTTTTGGTGGATATCATGATATATTCCTAACAATCTCCGCCGGTCCCCTGCCGACAATCCCCTTGTGCCATGGCCGGGAGCGGATTCCCGGCGCGAAAAATTGGATTTTAAGGAGGAAAGAACAATGTTACGGAAAAGATTTCTGGCGGGCCTGCTGGCTCTGACAATGGCCCTGACCCTGCTGGCCGGCTGCGGCGGCTCTGACGAACCCGCTTCCACCGGCGGCGATTCCACCGGCGGCGATTCCGCTGCGGCGGGCGGCGAGGAAGCCTCCGGCAACAGCGAAGTCACCGGCTCTGTGATGATTTACACCTCCATGTATGAGGACATCATCGAAGTGGTGGACCAGACTCTGGAAGAAGTCTTCCCCGAGTGCGACATCGAGTTCTTCTACGGCGGCACCGGCAACCTCCAGTCCAAAATCGCCGCTGAGATGGATACCGGAAAGCTTTCCTGCGACATGATGATGGTGGCCGAGCCCTCCTACTCCCTGGAGCTGATGGAAGGCGGCTGGCTCCACGCCTACAAGAGCCCCGAGGCCGCCAACCTGGCCTTCGAGTATGATCCCGACGGCTACTGGTACCCTGTCCGGGTCTGCAACATGGTTCTGGGCTACAACCCCGAGCTGAAGTCCAAGGACGAAATCCCCAACAGCCTCTATGATTTCGCTTTCGACACCTCCGTCCAGGGCAAGATCTCCATGGGCAACCCCCTGACCTCCGGCACCACCATGGCCGCCGTCACCGCCCTGAAGGACAAATACGGCTATGAGTACTTCGACGCCCTGGGCGCCCAGAACGTGATGGTGGAATCCGGCTCGGTGGCCCTCACCAAGCTGGAAACCGGCGAGTGCGACGTCATCATGATCCTGGAGGAATCCATCCTGAAGAAGAGAGAGGAAGAGGGCTCCCTGCTGGAAGTCATCTACCCCACCGACGGCACCATCGTGATCCCCTCCACCATCATGACCGTTGAGGCCTCCAAGAGCGCCAACAACAACACCGCCGCCTGCGAAGCCATCACCGACTGGTTCCTGTCCACCGAAGGCCAGGCCAGCATCGTGGACGGCTGGATGCACTCCGTCCGCAGCGATTATCCCGAGCCCCCCTACGACGCCATCCCCACCCAGGAAATCCTGGAGAACGTGATGCCCGTCAACTGGGAGAACTGCTACAAGCAGCGCGAGGAAATCCGCACCAAGTTCCAGGAAGCCGTCACCATCCCCGAGGGCTGATCCTTCCTGCAAGCCGCGCCATCCCTTGATTGAAGCATAAGCCGTGGGGAGCTATTATGAAGCCTCTTTGTAATAGCTCCCCACGCACCATATCCGGCCCGCCGGCCTCCCTGCCTGCACACGAAGGAGTGATACAAATGCCTGCAGCGACCGCCGTTCCGTCCCCCAAGGCAAGCCCTGCCGCCAAGGAAAAACGGTTCTACTTTGACGTCAAATGGGTCATCATCATCGCCATCGTGGCGTTTCTGGTGATCTTTGAGGTCCTTCCCATGTTCTACCTGGTGTACCGCGCCTTCATGGCCACGGGGACCTTCTCCCTGGAGGCTTTTGAGCGGGTGTACACCTACCCCATCAACTGGATGGCCCTGAAGAACACCCTCATCACCGCCACCCTTTCCATGATCTTCGGCGTCATCATCGCCTTCCCCCTGGCCTGGCTGGTGGGAAGGACCAACCTCTACGGCAAGAAATTCTTCCGCACCCTCTTTGTCATGACCTACATGGTCCCCCCCTACGTGGGCGCCATGGCATGGCTGCGCCTGCTGAATCCCTCGGTGGGCACCCTGAACGTTTTCCTGCGGGACCTTTTCCATCTGGCGGAAAATCCCTTCAACATCTACAGCGTGGGGGGGCTGGTGTGGGTCCTGACCTCCTTCTACTACCCCTACGCCTTCATCACCATTTCCCGGGCCATGGAGAAGATGGACCCCTCCCTGGAGGAGGCCTCCAAAATCTCCGGCGCCTCCCCCCTCAAGACGGTGGCCACCATCACCCTGCCCATGATGGCCCCCAGCATCGTGGCCGCGGCCCTGCTGGTCTTTGTTTCGGCCGGCTCCTGCTACGGCATCCCTTCCATCATCGGCGCGCCCGGGCAGATTCACACCGTCACCACCCGTATCATTGAATTTGTGAACATCGGCAGCCAGGAAGGCATCACCGACGCCACCACCCTGGCAGTCTTTCTCATGATTATCGCCAACGTGGTCCTCTATGTCAGCAACTTTGTGGTGGGCAAAAAGCAGTACATCACCGTTTCCGGCAAGTCCACCCGCCCCAACATCGTGGACCTGGGCCGCTGGCGGCTCCCCATCACCCTGCTGGTGGTGCTCTTCGCCGTCATCGTGGTGGTGATCCCCTTCGCCACCGTGGCCCTCACCTCCTTCACCACCAACATGGGCAAGCCCCTCATCAGCTTTGAGGGGGGACAGCTCATCACCGAGAACTTCACCCTGCGGTTCTGGGAGCGGATCCTCACCCGGAAATCCATCCTGGATTCCGCCAAGAACAGCCTTGTCTTCGCCACTCTGGCCGCCACCTTCGGCATCATCATCTCCTGCGTCATGGCCTACCTGCTCCAGCGCACCAACGTCAAGGGCAAGCGCATCCCGGATTTCCTCATCACCGTGGGCAGCGGCACCCCCAGCGTGGTCATCGCCCTTTCCCTCATCATGACCATGTCCGGCCGCTTTGTCATCGACATCTACAACACCATGTGGATCATGATCGTGGCCTACATGATCAAGTACCTCCTCATGGGGATGCGGACGGTGGTGTCGGCCATGAGCCAGATCCACCCGTCCCTGGAGGAAGCCTCCCTCATCTCCGGCGCCAGCTGGCTGAGGAGCTTCAAGGACGTCACCATCCCCCTCATCGCCCCGTCGGTGGTGGCAGGCTGGTTCCTGATCTTCATGCCCTGCTTCTATGAGCTGACCATGTCCACCCTGCTCTACTCCACCGACACCAAGACCCTGGGCTACGAGCTGTTCACCTACCAGACCTACCACAGCCAGCAGACCGCTGCGGCCCTGGCCACCGCCATCCTGCTCATGGTCATCCTGGCCAACTGGCTGCTGAACAAGCTCACCGATGGGGAATTCTCCATCTGACCAATCCAAAAAGGGGGTAACACCGATATGTCTACCATCACCATCAAAAACGTCACCAAAGCCTTTGGAGACGTTGTGGTTCTGAAAGAATTCAACGAGGTCTTCCAGGATAAGGAATTCATCACCCTGCTGGGGCCCTCGGGCTGCGGCAAGACCACCATGCTGCGGATGATCGCCGGCTTTGAGAAGCCCACCGCCGGGGAAATCAGCATCGACGGCAAGGTGGTCAGCTCGGAAAAGACCTTCGTCCCCCCGGAGAAGCGGGACATCGGCATGGTGTTCCAGTCCTACGCCGTCTGGCCCCACATGACCGTCTTTGACAACGTGGCCTATCCCCTCAAGATCAAGAAGATGGATAAGGCCGCCATCAAGCAGAAGGTGGACTGGATCCTGGAGGCGGTGCATCTGAGCCAGTACGCCAACCGCATCCCCAGCCAGCTTTCCGGCGGACAGCAGCAGCGGGTGGCCCTGGGCCGGGCCCTGGTGGCGGAGCCCAAGCTCCTGCTGCTGGACGAACCCCTCTCCAACCTGGACGCCAAGCTCCGGGAGAGTATGCGCTTCGAGATCAAGGAAATCCAGAAGAACTTCGGCATCACCGTGGTCTACGTCACCCACGACCAGACCGAGGCCATGGCCATGTCCGACCGGGTCATCGTCATCAACCGGGGCATCATCCAGCAGATCGGCACCCCGGTGGAAATCTACCGCCACCCCTCCAACCAGTTTGTGGCGGACTTTGTGGGCAAGATCAACTTCGTCAAGGGCGAGGTGAAGGACGGGCGCATCGAGCTCACCGGCCTGGGCCAGTCCATCGCCTACGACGGCCCCCGCACCGGCAAGGTGGTGGTGGCCATCCGGCCCGAGAACGTCCGCCTCTCCCTGGAGAAGGGGGAGCTCACGGGGAAGATCACCTCCATGTTCTACCTGGGGGACGTCAACGACTGCCGCGTGGACGTGGGCGGCGCCCAAATCCGGGTCATCGCCGACAGCCACAGCTACGACGAGCTTTACGGCAACGAGAAGGTCTTCCTCAACATCCGGGAATTCCTGGTCTATGAGGACGACGGCAGCGACGACCACACCAAAATCGTCACCTGACCCCTCCCTGTGCCGGGGGCGGCGGTCTGGCAGGCGCACCGCCCCCGGCTCTCAGAAGGCAGGGCATAACCGTGGTTATGCCCTGCCTTTTTTCCGGGCAGCCGCCCCGGCTGCCGTTTTCCCGGCCCTCCATCATGGACATTTGGATAAAAGTACTGTAAAATAGAGGTAAATCATTGGTGAATTTTCGGCCGGGGCCAGAGAGGAGAGTGCCGGATGAAAGTATTGATTGTGGACGATGAGCCCAGCATCGTAAACCTCATTCGGATGAACCTGAAGCTGGAGGGATACGACACGGTGTGCGCCTACAACGGGCGGGAAGCCATCGAAGCCTACGCCGCCCAGAAGCCGGACATTGTGCTGCTGGACATTATGCTCCCGGATATGGACGGCTATGACGTCCTCCGGGCCATCCAGGAGCTGGACCGCTCCGCCGCCGTCATCTTCATCACCGCCAACGACAAGCGCACCAGCAAAATCCTGGGGCTGGAGCTGGGGGCCGACGACTACATCACCAAGCCCTTTGACAACAAGGAGTTGGCGCTCCGGGTCAAGACCCTGTGGCGGCGCATCCGGCTGGCCAGGGGCGCCGCCCAGGAGGCCCCCCCGCCGGAGCCGGAGGCCCCGGCCCAGGAGGCAGTTCCCGCCCCCCGGGTTTACGGCATCCTCTCCCTGGACGAGGAGGGCCGCAGGGCCTCGGTGGAGGGCAGGGACGTGCCCCTCACCTACCGGGAATTCGACCTGCTCTGCTACCTGGCCAGGAACCGCCGCCGGGTCCTGGGGCGGGAGGAGCTGCTGGAAAACATCTGGGGCTACAGCTTCATGGGCAACACCCGGGCGGTGGATATCCTCATCAAGCGGCTGCGCCAGAAGCTGGGGCCCGCGGGGGAATACATCAAGACGGTATACGGGGTGGGGTATCGCTTCGAGGTGTCGGAAAAATGATTGAAAAACGGCTGAAAATACGGATCATCCGGATGAACCTGGTGTTCCTGCTGCCCATCCTGCTGCTGTTCTGCGCCGCCGCCATCAGCACCATCTTCAGCCTGATGCGCCAGTCCCAGGTGCGCTTCCTCACCAGCGAAAGCTACATGAGCCAGATCTACCTCATGGACCGCCTGAACCACCTGGGCGCCAGCGCCGCCCAGGTGGAGGAGCTTTCCGCCTCGGCGCCGGTGCTGTGCAGCACCCTGGCGGAGATTTCCAGCCTGCGGGTGCAGCTTTTTTCCTCCCAGGGGGAGCTGATGGGGGATTCCTTTGTGGGCAGCGGCACCGGAGAGGTGACCCAGGACGTCTACAGCGCGGCCGGAGGCATCAAGGCGTACCTCTTTTTTGTGGACAGCTCGGGGCACCCCTTCATCTCCTTTTCCAGCCCGGTGTACGGCAGCCAGGGGGAAACCATCGGGGTGGTGCGGTACCTCACCGACCAGGGGGACCTGAGCATCCTGGGGCGCACCGCCCTGGTGATGGCCGCCCTGGCCCTTATGGCCGCCGTCATCTGCTACATGGTCAGCGCCCTGCTGGCGGGCACCATCGCCCGGCCCATCCTCTCCCTCCGGGACGCCCTCCGGAAAATGGAGGAGGGCAAGGGCCGGCCGGTGCAGCTCCAGCCCAGCGCCTTCCAGGGGGAATTCAAGGAGCTGGAAACCGCCTTCGTTTCCATGGAGGAGGCCAACCGCCGGAA
>CAJFUT010000155.1 GCA_904420255.1 uncultured Angelakisella sp.
GGCTCCGCCTCCACCCAGGGGGTTATGATGGTTTCGGTGGATACCCAGGCCGCCGGCGCCGCGGTGCGGCTGCTGGACGAGAGCGGCCGGGAGCTGGTATCCTGGCAGCCGGATAAGAGCTACAGCTTGGTGATCGTCAGCTGCCCGGAAATCACCCAGGGCTCCACATACACCCTGGAGGCGGGGGATTCCTCCACCCAGGTGACTATGGACAGCCTGGTTTACGGTTCCTCCGGCTGGGGCGGCATGGGCGGCGGCCCCGGAGGCGGCGGCTTTTCGAAGGCTGCCGCCGCCCTGCTGGCCCCCTACTACGCTCTCGGCGGCTATCTGCTGGGGCTCCGGGATATAGCCCCCGGCCCGGCCTCTGCTGGAGGAGGATTGTCTACAATGCCTTCTGAGGAGGGCTTGAGGGGGAGCGGGAACTGTGTTACAATGTAGACGAAGTTCCCTGGAAAGGAGGGGTTCCGGTGGCGGACGCTCAGGAAGGCGCGGGCCGGATCCGCTATTTTTTCGAGGGGGATTTTTCCCCCTACCGCCAGGATTTCCTCCGGCGCTGCCCGCCCCCCATGAAGCTGGACCGGGGGATGGACCTGTGCAAAAGCGGGGAGAGCCGGGAGTGGATGTATTATCTCTGCCGGGGGCGGCTGCGGGTCTACGCCGGGAACTGCCAGGGGAACGAGCGCACCGTGGCCCTTCTGGGGTCGGACAGCCTCGCCGGCTTTGACTGCCTCCTGCCGGGGGCGTCCTCCCTCATGACCATCTCCTGCGTCACCGACTGCTGGCTCCTCCCTTTCAAAAACAGCCTTCTGGAGGAGATGACCCGGGGGAACCCGGATTTCGCCGTCACCCTGGTGCGGTATTACTGCCTGGTGATGCGGCAGCTCTGCTACGACGCCGCCAATCAAAGCATCAACAGCGTTTTCCTCCGGCTGGCCCATTTCCTCCTCACCAATTGGGGCGGGGAGGAAGCCGGGAAGGTGGAGCTGAGCCAGCAAGAGCTGGCCTACGCCATCAGCTGTTCCCGCTCCAGCGTCTCCCGGGCCTGCCGCCTCCTGCGCCGGGAAGGGGTTATCGCCACTGCGGGCGTCGGCTTCCGCATCCTGGACCGGGAGAAGCTGGAACGTCTCTGCCGGGAGCAGGAGGAAGGGTGAAGGGAAAAGAAGAGCAGAACAAAAAGGCCGGGGTCCCAATTGGGACCCCGGCCTTTCCTCTAGGGGGGAGAAGCCCGCGGGAGGGGCTGAAGGTCAGACCTTGAGGCCCGCCTTGTAGCCGGTGTGGACGGCGTCGTAGATTTTGCCGGGGGCGAGGCTGTCGCCGACGTTGAAGACCCGGATCCCTTCCTCGTCCAGGGCTTCATAGAGGCTGCGGCAGGGCTTCATGCCGGTGGCGATGAAGACATGGTCGGCGGGGATGGCGGCGGGGCGGCCCTTCTCCTCAAAGGAGACCTCCTTCTCCCCGATGGCGGTGACCCGGCTGGAGGTGTGGACCCGGATGCCACGCTCCTTGATCCACTGGCTGTAGACGGTGTGGTCGCTGTCGCTGCAGCCGTTCATGATCTCCGGGAGCATCTCCAGGATGGAGACGTGGCAGGCGGGGTTTTCGCTGAAGAGGATGGCGGTCTCCACGCCGATGAGGCCGCCGCCCACCACCACGATCTCCCCGGTGGGGCGTACGCCGCCCTCCTTCAGGGCCTCCACCGCCAGGGTGACGTTGGGGTGCTCCGCCCCGGGGACGGGGAGCCCGGCGGGGGTGGCGCCGGCGGCGACGATGACGGCGTCGAAGCCCTTCAGGTCCTCGAGGCCGGCTTCCTTCTCGACGATATGGACCCCGTGCTTCTTCACCTGGGTCACCAGGTATTTGAGGGCGTCCCGGATGTCTGCCTTGAATTCGGGATAGGAGGCCTCGTGGAGATAGCCGCCCAGGGAGCGCTTCTCAAAGAGGGTGACGTCGTGGCCCCGGAGGGCGGCGGTGTCGGCGGCCTTCAGGCCGGCGGGGCCCCCGCCCACCACCGCCACCTTCCCGGGATGTTCCGCCGGGCGGATGGCCAGGGCATCCTCAAAGCCCAGGGTGGGGTTCATGGTGCAGTTGATGGACTTGCCCAGGTGGTTGCCCCGGTCCAGGCAGCCCTCGTTGCAGCGGATGCAGGGGGAGATGTCCTCGGCCCGGCCCTCCATGGCCTTCTTGGCCCAATAGGGATCGGCCAGGAGGGGACGGCCCATGCTGATAAAGTCCGCCTTGCCGCTGGCCAGGATCTCCTCGGCGTAATCGGGCTGGGTGATGGAGCCGGTGGCAAAGACGGGGATGTGTACCGCCTTCTTGATGGCCTCGGCGGCCCAGACATTGTGGCCCCGGGGGATCTGCATGGGGGTCACCTGGTGGATCATCTGGTGGTGGTCGCCGCCGCTGACGTCGATGGCGGCGCAGCCCAGCTCCTCCAGGCGCTGGGCATAGTAGATGGTGTCCTCGATGGTCATGCCGTCCGGCTCATAATCACTGCCGCTGAGGCGGACGATGATGGGGAAGTCCTCCCCCACGTATTCCTTGCACCGGGTAAAGACCTGATCCAGGAAGCGGAAGCGGTTTTCCCAGCTGCCGCCGTACCAATCCTTCCGCTGGTTGGTGAAGGGGGAGAGGAAGTTGGTGATGAGGTAGCCGTGGGCCCCGTGGATTTCCACCACCTGGAAGCCGGCGGTCTTGGCCCGGAGGGCCGCCTTGCCGAAATCCTCCACCAGCTGGTGGATTTCATCCAGGGTCAGCTCCTGGGGGATGGCGGCCCGGCCGTACCGCTGGTACATCAGGGGCCAGGGATTGGGGGAGGCGGACTTCATGGGAGGGCCCAGGAAGCGCTGCCGCCCGCAGTGCTCGATCTGGATGCAGGGGACGCAGTCCAGGTTCTTCAGGGTGTCGGCCAGCCAGCCCAGGCCGACGATGTACTCGTCGTCGCAGATGCCCAGCTGGTTGGAGGCGGACTTGCTGCAGTCCCGGTCCACATAGGCGTATTCCACGATGACCATGCCGGTGCCGCCCCGGGCCAGGTCCTCATAGCAGCGGACCAGGCGGGAGGAGACGGTGCCGTCCATGTGGCTGAGGCCGGTGGTCTGGGGGGCCTTGCAGATGCGGTTCTTGATGGTGACGTTGCCGATCTTGCAAGGGATGAAAAGGGTGGGGTAATAAGGGTTCGGGCGCTTCATACTGAGGGTACCTCCTTTGTTTCGGCTTGGCCGTGAGGCCGTACAGCTTCAGTATAAACCGCCCCGGCCTCCGCCCCCAAGAGCGCCTGGCGCAGGGGAAAGGAAAAAGATGGCGTCATGTGACACAGCTCTGCGGGGCGCGCGATCCCCCTGGCATTTCCCGGCGGAATGTGGTATAGTAGCATCATGAGCCTGGGAAGGAGGGAGCGGGATGACTGAGCGGGAGAAGATGCTGGCGGGGCTCCTCTACGACGCCGGGGACCCGGAGCTTCTGGCGCTGCGCCGCCGGGCAAGGCGCCTCTGCCG
This sequence comes from uncultured Angelakisella sp., assembly GCA_904420255.1. GTDB lineage: Bacteria > Bacillota > Clostridia > Oscillospirales > Ruminococcaceae > Angelakisella. The sequence continues at coordinate 3,498 of CAJFUT010000155.1, forward strand.
CCTCTTTGAAGAGGCGGTGGAGGAGGAGCGCTGGGAGGAAGGGGACCGCCTGATGCGGGAGCTTCTGGGCGGCGCCGGCCCCGGGCTGGAGATCACCCCGCCGGTGCGCTTCGACTACGGCTGCAATACCTTCTTCGGGGAGGGGTGCTATTTCAACTTCGGCGCCACCGTCCTGGACTGCGCCCGGGTGGAATTCGGGGACCATGTCCTGGTGGGGCCGGGCTGCTCCTTCCTCACCCCTCTCCACCCCCTCCTGGCGGAGGAGCGCCGGGCCCGGACCGCCCCCGACGGCCGGGTGTTCTGCCTGGA
>CAJFUT010000156.1 GCA_904420255.1 uncultured Angelakisella sp.
AGTGGTTAAAATCCATCAAATTTAAGCTGCCGATTATCGAGGAAGACATGAGTATTAGTTTGGACAATGAAGAACAAGTCGAGACGGCGGCCCTCTTTACCAGGTGAAAAACTTCTTCCGGCACACCCCACGTCACAATCATTGATGAAGGAGGGGACCCCATGGACTACGGACCGGAGCGGCTGCTGCCGTATTTGGAGTTTCATCCCGCCAAAGGGGAGGAATGGCACCGGGCGCAAGTCCGCTGCGCCTGCGGGGAAACCTCCTTTTCCGTCGCTTATTCCGGCCGGGTGCTGAAAAGCATCCTGGGCAGAATCAGCCTGTTTCAGCAGGACGATTCCGCCGCTGCGGTGTACGCCCGGTGCAGCCGCTGCGGGCAGGAGATGATGCTCTTCCACAGCATAGCCGACTCCTCCCCTCCGCCACCGGACGGGGAGACCGGGAACGAAAGGCTTCAGAGCCAGCTCTGTCCCAAGTGCGGGAACAGCCTGTGGCGGATCCAAATGGAGTTCGAGTACCCATCGGATGACGATGATCCCCTGCCCCGGCTGCAGTGGGAGCGCATTTCCCTGAAATGCGCCTGCTGCGGGTATTTGGCAAAGAATTATCTCGATCTGGAAATCGAATGACCCCTGGGCCATTATATCAGTCTGCAAGGAGTGAAGATCCATGGACAGGCTCGTCTATCTGTTTGAACTGGATTCGGTCCGGGCCACCCTGCGGGAGATGGAGATCGGCCAGCAGGCCATGTTTGAGGAGATCGTGGTCAACGGCAACCGGGTGGTCCTCTCCCTGAACCAGCTCACCGATTCCCAGGCCTTTCTGGCGGCGGTGCGGGACAAGGAGACCTATCCCCACATTCTGGAGCTGTTCAAGAAGGGTGCCCTGAAGGTCTCCCACTACGGCAGGGTCCGCACCTCCTCCCAGTACATCCAGAACGCCATAGAAAAATGCCGCTCCGCCGACGAGAACACCTTCATCTTCTCGGCTCTGCCGGTGCTCCAGACCCAGAAGGAGCTGCTGGAAAAGATCCACAGCGCCCTGCGGTACAGCGACCCGGCCATCCTCCGGGAGATGGCCGACGAAAAGCTCCGGGAGACCGGGGCCGCCTCTCCGGAGGACCGCCCCGCCCTGGAGGAGGAGGCCGGGCGGCTGGACTTCATCGAGCGGTACATCCGGATGATCCTTCTGCTGAGCACCGAGCCCCTCTCCTGGAACCCCCCCATGGCGGGGCCCTCCCCCTCCTTTCTGGAGTGGATGGACCTGCTCCTTTCCCGGTGCGCCGCCGCCGGCGGTCTGCAGGGGGAGGCCGCCGGGGTGCTGGCCCGGGTCCGGGAGAAGATCCTGGCGGAACAGGACGGAAAAGCCTTCATCAACAACCGCTCGGTGTGGGTGAAGGAGCTCTGCGCCCTGCCGGCCTCCCGGGAGGTCTTCATGGCGGAGGCCGTGGTGGACCTGTGCTACAACTACACCATCGAGGGCAGCGTGGTGGGGGTCTCCCGCCACTTCCCCGCCCGGGACCGGGAACTTTTCTTCCGGGACTTCCAGACCCGGCTGGAGCGGTACTGGGCCGGCTACGAGGCGGGGATCCATGTCTTCCACAAGGGGGACGCGGTCCCCGCCCGGGAGGAAACGGTGTCCCTGCCCCCCTGGGCCACGGCGGTGCGTCTCTTTGAGGCTCACGGGGACACCGCCCCGCTGACCGACCGCCTCTACGAGGAAAACTGGCAGGGGGAACGGCGGCGCTGGCAGCTGCGGATCCTGCGGACCTTCCTGCGGACGGTGTTCTTCTCCCTGGTCTACATTGCCCTGCTGGTGGTGGTGGACCTGGCCATGGGGAGCTTCGAGGACTTCGCCGTGGGGGAGGAGGGCTTCGGCCTCTCCCAGACCCTGATCAACGCGGCCCTTACCTCCCTGGTCTTCGGCATCGCCGGCTCGGTGGTCATGTCCTTCACCAAGCTGCCGGACTTTCTGGACATCTTCAAAAGCATCTTCCACCTGGCCGGAGACGTGCTGATCCGGCATTTCGCCCCCAGGCAGAAAGCCTATGCGAATCCCACCCTGACGGAGGTCCCCCATGAAAAAGATCACCGATCCCAGGCTTGAGGCCTACTTCGCCCTGATGGAGAGCCGTCCCGGCCTCTTTGCCGACTCCCCCCTGCTGCCCATCCAGCGGGACCCGGAAGCCATCCGGGCCTTCACCGCCCGGACCGGCAAGGCCATCGGCGTCCTTTACCAAAGCCCCTACAATATGCTGGTCACCGACCTGATCCAACCGCCGGAGGGGGAGCCCTACGTCTACGAGCGGATCATCCCCACCGACCCGGACGGGGTGGTGGCCATGGCCCTGCACCAGGGGAAATTCCTTCTCCTGGGGCAGTTCCGCCACGCCCCCCGGCAGTTCCAATACGCCTTCGTCCGGGGCTGCGGGGAGGAGGGCCTCTCCCCCGAGGAAAACGCCGCCAAGGAACTGATGGAGGAGGCCGGGGCCCGGGTGCTGAAATGCCGTCCCCTGGGGAAGGTCTCGGCGGACAGCGGCCTGACCTCCTGCGCCGCCGGGGTGTACCTCTGCGAGATCAGCCGTCCCCTCCTCCGGGCGGGGTACGAGGGGATCCGGGAGATGGCGCTCCTGTCCCCCCAGGAGCTGGAGGGGTGGATCGCCCGGGGGAAGATCACCGACGGCTTCACCCTCTCCGCCTGGGCCCTCTGGAAGGCCTCCTTTCCCGCCGGCGCCGGTTCCCCCGCCGGCTGAGGACGCCGGTCCAGGCGGCGGAAGCCCCGCAAAAAGATCCCTCCGGCTGCCGGGGTCCGGGGGGATTTTCTCTGGATAAACCCGGGAAAGTATGGTAAAATGTTCCATGGAACCATCGGCCCCGAGCCGGGAAAGGAAGCTGCCATGACTTTTTATGAACGGATCGGCCTGGTCTGCCGGAGCATCCCC
>CAJFUT010000157.1 GCA_904420255.1 uncultured Angelakisella sp.
AAACCATGTACCGTATTGTGGAAAAGGAAATTCTCAACCCCACCGTCACCCGGATGGTGGTGGAGGCCCCCCTGGTGGCCCGCAGGGCCCAGCCGGGGCAGTTTGTCATCCTCCGGGTGGACGAGGAGGGGGAGCGCATCCCCCTCACCATCGCCGGCTACGACCGGGATAAAGGCACCGTCACCATCATCTTCCAGCTGGTGGGGGGCGCCACCATGGCCCTGGGCCGCCTGGAGGCGGGCCAGTCCATCCACGACTTCGCGGGGCCCCTGGGCACCGCCACCGATACCGCCGGCCTTGGGAAGGTGGCAGTGGTGGGGGGCGGCGTGGGCTGCGCCATCGCCCTGCCGGTGGCCCAAAAGCTCCATGACCAGGGCACCGAGGTCCACGCCATCGTGGGCTTCCGCTCCAGGGACCTGGTGATCCTGGAGAAGGAGTTCCGGGAGGCCGGCAGCCGCTACGAGCTGATGACCGACGACGGCTCCGCCGGGCGCAAGGGCCTGGTGACCAACGCCCTGGAGGAGCTGATCCTGTCCGGGGAGCGGTACGACAAGGTCTTCGCCATCGGCCCCCTGCCCATGATGAAATTTGTCTGCCTGCTGACCAAAAAATACAATATCCCCACGGTGGTGAGCATGAACCCCCTGATGATCGACGGCACCGGCATGTGCGGCTGCTGCCGCCTGACGGTGGGGGGCCGGATGAAGTTCGCCTGCGTGGACGGGCCGGACTTCGACGGCCACCAGGTGGATTTCGACGAAGCCATGGCCCGCTCCTCCGCCTACCGGGACCTGGAGGCCCGGGACCGGGAGGAAAGCTGCAACCTGTTCAAGAAGGAGGTGGCCCAGGATGCCTAACATGGCCATGAAAAAACAGCCCATGCCCGCCCAGCCGCCGGAGGAGCGCCGCCGGAATTTCCGGGAGGTGGCCCTGGGCTACACCCCGGACCAGGCGGTGGAGGAGGCCGCCCGCTGCCTCCGCTGCAAGAACCGCCCCTGCGTGGGGGGGTGCCCGGTCCAGATCGCCATCCCCGATTTCCTGGAGAAAATGGCGGCGGGGGATTTTGAGGGGGCCTTCCAGGTGATCTCCCAGGCAAGCTCCCTCCCCGCCGTCTGCGGCAGGGTCTGCCCCCAGGAGAACCAGTGCGAAAAGTACTGCGTCCGGGGCATCAAGGGGGAGCCGGTGGCCATCGGCCGGCTGGAGCGGTTCGCCGCCGACTGGCACGCCGCCCATGCCGGGGAGGCCCCGTCCCCCGCAGCCGCCCCCGCCCCCCGGGAGGGGGCGCCCCGGGTGGCGGTGGTGGGCAGCGGCCCCTCCGGCCTGGCCTGCGCCGGGGAGCTGGCCCGGAATGGCGCCGCGGTGACCGTCTTTGAGGCCCTCCACACCCCCGGCGGGGTGCTGGTCTACGGCATCCCCGAGTTCCGCCTCCCCAAGGAGATCGTCCGGCGGGAGATCGATTCCCTCCGGCAGATGGGGGTGGAGATGGTCACTAACGCCGTGGTGGGCCGCAGCCTCACGGTGGAGGAGCTGCTGGAGCGGTACGACGCCGTCTTCATCGGCAGCGGCGCCGGCCTGCCCCGGTTTATGGGCATCCCCGGGGAGAACCTGAAGGGGGTCTATTCCGCCAACGAGTTCCTCACCCGGGTGAACCTGATGAAGGCCTACGAGCCCGGCAGCCACACCCCGGTCCAGCGCCCGGTGCGGGCCGCCGTGGTGGGGGGCGGCAACGTGGCCATGGACGCCGCCCGCTGCGCCCTGCGCCTGGGGGCCCAGGAGGTTTCCATCGTCTACCGCCGGAGCATGGAGGAAATCCCCGCCCGGGCGGAGGAGGTGGAGCACGCCCGGGAGGAGGGCATCATTTTCCGCCTCCTCACCAACCCGGTGGAGGTCCTGGGGGACGGCAAGGGCTGGGTCCGGGCCCTGCGCTGCGCCGAAATGGAGCTGGGGGAGCCGGATTCCACCGGCCGCCGCCGCCCGGTGGAAAAGCCCGGCGCCTTTGTGGAGATCCCCGCCGACTGCGTCATCATGGCCATCGGCACCAGCCCCAACCCCCTCCTGGCCGGCACCACCCCGGGGCTGGACACCCAGAAGTGGGGGGGCATCGTGGCGGACGGGAGCGGCCGCACCTCCCTCCCGCGGGTCTACGCCGGCGGTGACGCCGTCACCGGCGCCGCCACCGTCATCCTGGCCATGGGCGCCGGGAAGACTGCCGCCCGCTCGATTCTGGAAGACTTTAGGTCCGTGAGAAGCGGCTCGTGAATCGTTGGTGAGTGCCCCGCTCCCTGAGCATATCACTTGGGATTCGAAAGGCGATTTTTTATCAGCCCAAGTTGAGCGGCGCACTCATTTTCGCTTCTTTTACCGTTGCTAACGTGA
>CAJFUT010000158.1 GCA_904420255.1 uncultured Angelakisella sp.
ATGGAATGTGAAAACGAGCTTTGCATCTACTGCCGGGAGGGGCGCTGCGAATTGTCCCGGATTTCCATCGACAGCATGGGGCTCTGCACCCAGTGCATCTACCCCAGCTTTCCCCCGGAGGTCCTGGAGCGGGCCAAGGGGGCGCTGCGGGAGAAGCTGGAGGGGGAATAAAAGCCGCGGCAGGCCGGATGGCATCTGCCGCGGTTCCGCGTTTTCAGCCGCCCCGGATGGAGGCCATCATCTCCACCGCCTCGTCCTGGGCGATGTAGCCGGTGAGGGTGTAGGCGTAGCTGTTGTCGTACATGAGGATCACCAGGCGGCCGTCGCTCCGCCGCCGGGCGATGAAGGCCCCCCGGCCGCCGATCTCGGTCTGGGTCACCTCCGAATCCTGGCTGTCCAGCATCACCGACGAGCCGCTGTTGGGGGTCACCGAGAGGAAGAGCTTCTCCCCGCTCTCCCCGGCGTAAACGGCGTGGATAAAGCGGTCGTCCTCGGTGACGCTCTCCAGCCGGCAGCCCTCCGGCGCCCAGGTGGGCAGGTAGTCCTGGATCTCCCCCCGGAAGGAAGGATTGCCCTCCAGGCTGGGGAACTGCACCTGGGTGTAGCCCTGGCCCTCCCGGCCCACCAGCAGCTCCAGCAGGGGGATGCGGAAGGCCTCCACCCGCATGGCGCCGAACCCCAGCCCGGCCATGCAGACCAGCGCCAGGCCGGCGGCCTTGAGCTGGCGCTTCCAGGCGGCGGGAGCGGGGCGGGCGGCCCGGGCCGATTCCCGGCCGATCATCTGCCGGACAGCATCATCAAAGGGGGGAGTGAACTGGTGTTCCTCCCCCCTTTCCAGCTGGCTTGCCAGCTGGCGGGCGTAGAGGTCCCCCTCCTTTTCAAAAAGCCGCTTCAGCTCCCTGTCATGTTCCATCCTGATCTGTCCCCCCCCTTCATCATCTGCATCAGCTTCTGCCGCGCCCGGTAGATCCCCATGGCCACCTGGGTCTGGCTCATCCCCAGCAGCCCGGCGATCTCCTTGTTCTGGAACCCGTGGTAAAAGCGAAGCATCAGCAGGTTGGCGTAACGCTCCTCCATCCCCGCCAGGCACCGGCGCAGCGCCTCGCCGTCCATCCGGGCGATGGCCCGGTCCTCCGGCAGCGCCGCCCGGTCCTGGACCGGGCGCTCCAGGTCCTCAAAGGAGATGACCCCCTCCCTCTGGCGCTTCCGGTAAAGGTCGATGGCGGTGTTCCTGACTAAGATAACGATGAAGGATTTGGTTTTATTGCAGTCGGAAAGGTCCAGTTTATCAAAATTTTGAAAAATTTTCAGGAAGGACTGCTGGACGGCGTCCTCCGCCAGCCCTTCGTCCCGCAGCACCGACAGGGCCACCCGGTACATGGGGGAGCGGTATTCCAGGTACAGCTTCTCCATCTCCCGGGCGATTTCCGCCTGGCCCCGCCGGGCCCGCCCCGGCTCCTCCGGCATCGCTCCTCCCCCTTTCCCGGATTTTTCACCCATTTATCATAACACATCCCCCGGTTTTTTGTACAGAAGGTACCGGAAAATTTTCCGCCCCGGGCTTGTATCCACGGGGAGAATTTGATACAATATCTTGGGTGTTTCAGTTTTGCTTTGCCTATATGTTGTATTTAAAACGCCATCATAAAGAAAGAAAAGAGGATGTGCCCATGAAGCTCGGAAAGAACGCCTTAACGGTGCTGGAAAAACGGTATCTTGTGAAGGATTCCCAGGGGCGGCCCGCCGAAAGGGCGGAGGATATGTTCCGCCGGGTGGCGGACACCATCGCCGCCGCCGACCGGAACTACGACCCCCAGGCGGACGTGGGGGCCCTGTCGGACCGCTTCTACCAGCTGATGACCGACCTGGAATTCCTCCCCAATTCCCCCACCCTCATGAACGCCGGGCGGGACCTGGGGCAGCTTTCCGCCTGCTTCGTCCTCCCCATCGAGGACAGCATGGAGGATATTTTTGAAACGGTGAAGCAGGCCGCCCTGATCCACAAATCCGGCGGCGGCACCGGCTTCTCCTTCTCCCGGCTGCGGCAGCAGGGCAGCGCGGTGCGCACCACCGGCGGGGTGGCCAGCGGCCCCATCAGCTTCATGCGGGTCTTCAATATGGCCACCGAGGCGGTGAAGCAGGGCGGCACCCGCCGGGGCGCCAATATGGGCATCCTCCGGGTGGACCACCCGGACATCCTCCAGTTCATCGACTGCAAGAAGGACAACAACGATATCACCAACTTCAACATCTCGGTGGGCGTCACCGAGGAATTCATGAAGGCGGTGGAGGAAAACCGGGACTACGACCTCATCGACCCCAAGACCAAGGAATCGGTGGGGGTGCTCTCCGCCCGGGAGGTCTACAACAAGATCGTGGACGCCGCCTGGCGCAACGGCGAGCCGGGGATCATCTTCCTGGACCGCCTCAACCGGGACAACGTGGTCCCCAGCCAGGGGGAGATCGAGTCCACCAACCCCTGCGGCGAGCAGCCCCTGCTGCCCTACGAAAGCTGC
>CAJFUT010000159.1 GCA_904420255.1 uncultured Angelakisella sp.
AAATTTTATTTTTCCGGGGGCGGGAAAGGCCGTGTTATCTGGTGTTTGCCCCGGGGGCGGGACACCATATCTTGTGGGACGCCGGGGGAAGGGGGGAAAGGGGGGAAAAAATCCCCCCGGCAAAGGAAGGGTCCAACCTTGACAGGCCTTGATAAACTAAGGTATAATAGCCTCCGTGAGGCTATTAAACCAATTTTTTTAAAGCCCTTTTCCTCGTCCCCTGCAGGGACAACCGGAAAAGATGGCCAATGATACCATTTGCGCTTTGCGCGCATGGTATCATGCTATATTGCAAGGTTCCGCCCTGTCCCAAGGGCAGGGCGGTTACAATTACCCCAGATGAAGGAGGGAACGAAGGATGCTGAGAACCTATCAGCCCAAGAAGCGCCAGCGCAGCCGCGTCCACGGCTTCCGCAAGAGGATGTCCACCAGCAACGGCCGCAAGGTCCTGGCCCGCCGCCGCGCCAAAGGCCGCAAGACCCTTTCCCTGTAAAGGGGCGCCCACTTTCGCCGCGGTGGGACGAAAAAAGAAACGGTTCTGCCTCGTCCCCCTCCTGTGGGGGGCCGCAGCGGGCAGGGCAATCGGTAAGTGTTGACCTGTATGATCTTTCCGCCCCGGAAAGCCGGGGCAGGGCCGAAGGGCACCGCCAAAGTGGCAAGTTTCAGGCAAGTGCAGGGCAGACCGCCGGACCCTTTTCCGAGGGATTCCGGCGGTTTGACGAAGCATCTGCCAAATGGCCTCTTTGGCGGCATTTTTGCTGTGGGGAAGTATGCCGCGGCCCTTGGGGCCCCCGGGCCGGGGGAGCCGGAGGGGAGAAAGAGGGTTTTTCATGAAGCTGAAAAATGCCCGGGTGCTGAACGACAACCGGGATTTCCTGCGCCTTTATAAGAAAGGGCGCTGCCAGGCGGGGCCCCTGCTGGTGGTCTACGCCCGCCGGGGGGGCCGCCGGGAACGCCGGGTGGGCATCACCGCCACCAAGAAGGTGGGGGGCGCCGTCCAGCGCAACCGGGCCAAGCGCCTCATCCGGGCGGCCTGGCGGGAGGTGGAGGCCGGCGTCCCCGGCGGCTGGGACTTTGTCTTTGTGGCCCGGGCCCGCACCTCCCAGGTGAAGATGCAGAAGGTGCGGGACGCCATGGCGGCCCAGCTCCGCCGGGCCATGGCCCCGCCCCGGGACAAGGGCCGGTGAGGCCCCTGCGCCGCCTGGGGGAGGCCCTCCTTCTGGGGCCCATCCGCTTTTACCAGAAATACCTCTCCCCCCTGAAGCCCGGCGGCCCGAGCTGCCGCTTCACCCCAAGCTGCTCCGCCTACGCCGTCACCGCCATCCGGCGGTTCGGCCCTCTCAAGGGGGGGCTGATGGCCCTTTGCCGCGTCCTGCGGTGCAACCCCCTCTGCAGGGGAGGGGTGGACCCCGTCCCCCGCCGTTTCACCCTGCGGCCCTTCGCCGGCCTGACCGAGGAGCCGCCCCAAAATCCACCCACTGACATGGAGGAACCGGAAAAATGAGCTTTATCATGCGTCTGTTCGGCGTGCCCCTGGGCTATATTATGTGGGCCATGTACCAGATTGTCCACAACTACGGCTGGGCCATCATTCTCTTTACCATCGTCACCAAGCTCCTGCTGCTGCCCCTCTCCATCAAGCAGCAGAAGTCCAACGTGAAGATGCAGATCATCCAGCCCAAGGCCAAGGAAATCCAGGAAAAATACAAGAACAACCCCCAGAAGATGAACGAGGAGCTCCAGGCCCTCTACCAGCGGGAGAACTATTCCATGAGCGCCGGCTGCCTGCCCCTGCTCATCCAGTTCCCCATCATCTTCGGCCTTCTGGACGTCATCTACCGTCCCCTGACCCACCTGCTCCACATCTCGGACGCCGCCATGACCCAGGTCACCGAGATCGCCACCGGCCTCATCGGCACCGCCGCCACCTCCGGCTACGCCCCGGAAATCGCCATCCTCAACTCGGTGAAGGCCAACCCCGACGCTTACCTGGCGGTGGGCCAGGAGGTGATCTCCACCATCCAGAACCTGGATATGCACTTTTTCGGGCTGGACCTTTCCACCTTCCCCAACCAGGTCATCCAGTTCGGCCTTTCCGGGGAGGCCCTGGCAAGCCTTTTAAACCCCATCATCCTCATCCCCATCCTCTCGGGGCTGACCTCCCTGCTCATGTCCCTCATCACCCTGCGGAACACCCCCTCCGCCAAGGGCTCCGGCATGACCGGCATGATGCTGATGATGCCCCTCATGTCCCTGTGGTTCACCTTCATGGTGCCCGCCGGCGTCGGCCTCTACTGGACCATGTCCAACGTCATGTCCGCCGTCCAGTCCCTCATTATGAACCACTTCTGGAACCCCAAGGAAATCGCCGAGAAGCTGAAGAAGGAAGAAGAGGAGCGCCGGGAGCGGGAGCGCCTGGAGAAGATCGAGGCCAAAAAGCGGGCCAAGGAGGAGGGCCGGGAAGAGGACGAGAAGGCCCTCTCCCAGAAGGAGATCAACCGCCGCAAGCTGGCCGAGGCCCGGCGCCGCAACGCCGAGAAATACGGTGACGAATATGTGGAGGTCACCGACGACGACTTGAAATAACAGGGGAGCGCCCCTTTTGTATCAGGAGGTGTACCGATTTTGATTCAGGAAACCGTTGCCACCGGGCGGGACGTCAATACCGCCATTGATAACGGGTGCAGGGAGCTGGGCATCAACCGGGACGAGGATATTTTCGACTTCGAGATCATCGACCGGGAACGGAAGGGCTTCCTGGGCCTCAGGACCTACCCCGCCAAGGTGCGGGTGTTCCGGGAGGTGCCGGACCCCAAGCCCCCCAAAGCCCCCCGGGAGGAGACGCCCCGGGAGGAGCGGAAGGCCGCCCCCCAGCGGCAGGAGCGGGAGCCCCGGGAGAAGGCCCCCAGGGTCCGGGAGGAGCGGCAGGAGCGCCAGGAACGGGAACCCCGGGAGCCCCGCCCGCCCAGGGAGGAGAAGCCCCGGGAGAAGGAGCCCCAGCGGGAGCCCCGGGAAAAGGCGCCGAAGCCCCCCCGGCCCCGGAAGGAGAAGGAGGCCCCCGCCCCCCGGCAGCCGGAGCCGGAGCCCCGGCAGGAGGTGGAGCCCACCGACAACGTCCGGGAGCGGATCACCCACTGCGCCGGGTATGTGGAGAACGTGCTGCGGATCATGGGCATCGAGGACATCCGGGTCACCCCCCGGTACTACGAGGACAGCGTCTGCCTCCAGCTGGCCGGCACCGGCCTGGGGGTCATCATCGGGCGGCGGGGGGAAACCCTGGATTCCCTCCAGTACCTCTGCAGCCTGGTGGCCAACCGGGGCCAGGAGGACTACATCCGGGTCAACATCGACAGCGGCAACTACCGGGAGAAGCGGGAGCGGACCCTGGAGGCCCTGGCCCGGAAGCTGGCCAACAACGCGGTGCGCACCGGCAAATCCACCACCCTGGAGCCCATGAACCCCTATGAGCGCCGGGTGATCCACGGGGCGGTCTCCCAGGTGAAGGGGGCCACCTCCTCCTCCATCGGGGTGGATCCCAACCGCCGGGTGGTGATCTCCGCCGTCAACCCCCCCGCCAAAAAGGCCGGGGAAGGCGGCCGGGGCGGCAGGGACGGCCGCCGCAGGGACGGCCGCCGGGACGGCAGGCGGGACGGCCGGAAGGGCTCCCGCCCCGCCGGGGAGGCTCAGGAGCCCAAGGCCCCCCGCCCCAAGCTGGACGACGGCCCCGCCCCGGAGCGGGTCTACACCCCCAAGCCGGAGGCCCCGGCTCCCGCCCCCAAGGTGGTGGAGCTGACCCCCGAGGAAAAGGAAGTGGCGGAAAAGACCGCCCTCTACGGCAAGATCGAGCTTTAAACTTTGTGTTTGTGTTTTGGTGGAAAATTTTACGGCCGGGGCGCCGCCCGGGTAAGGCTGCCCATAGGGGCCCCGGCTTCAAGGGCCATGTACCGCTTACAGCGGCACATGGCCCTTTTCTGCGGCGAAAGCCGGGAAAATCCGGTCCCATGAGGCCGCCCGCCGGGAGTCTCCTCCCTCCCCGGGCGGGGCGGCATCCGCCGGAATCCATGGCATTCCGCCAGTGTTCCTGATTTTTATAAAGAAAAATCAGCAATTCGACACGGTGCGCGCAACATCGACATCGGGGTTGTGCTATGATAGGGCAGCAGGAAGGTTGAAAAACCGGTCGAAAAAAACAGGAGGAATGAATATGACCTATTATGAGAAGCTTTACACCCATTTGTTCGGAAAGGTGGAGGACGCGGTGAACATCCTGTCGGAGGCCCTGGCGGCTGAGCCGGGGCAGGAACGGGCGGCGCTGGCCAGAGCCTTCGACTGCCTGGTGAAGGCCCAGGAAAGCTGTGAGGAGCTTTACATACAGCAGGGCGAAGAAAGCTGAGAAAGGGCGGGATCCTGCCGGTTGAGGAGGCGGCGAGGTCCGGCCCTTTTTGCGGGGTAGCCCCCGCGGGCAAGTCCGTGAGCTATGTTTTCTGAGGCGTTGGTTTGTGCGCCGCTCTTTGGCGGGCCGGAGGCCCGCACCCTCTTTTTACCATCGCTGCGCGGTTGGAAGGCTTTCGTTTTACTGCTGCGCCAGGCTTTCATTCAAGTATTACTCCGGTCGGAGCGGAAGTCCGGGCTTGTTTTACCTTGTGCCATGAGTAATGCAGTGGTTTGAGAATTTGTCAGGCAGAAGCCCGACGCCGGTGTCGCCACTTTCTTGATCAAAAGAAAGTGGCCAAAGATTGACCGGGGA
>CAJFUT010000160.1 GCA_904420255.1 uncultured Angelakisella sp.
GTCCTCCGGCAAACCTTTCAAAATGTTCCCTCCCCGCTGGCTGTTTTTCTCTACATACCTATGCGGAGGGGGGGACAAAAATTCTCCCCAGGCTAGGGCCTGGAGCCGCGTCGCGCCCTGAGGGTTTTCCATGTCCCGGGGCTGTTCCCGCGTCCTGGACCTCTGAGGGCGAAACCCTGTCGGGCCAGGCTAGGGCCCGGCGCCGCGTCGCGCCCTGGGGTTTTCCGTGTTCTAACGGCTGCGCCCGCGCCCAGGGCATCCAGAACCGAAGCTCTCCCGGGCTAGGGCCCGGAGCCGCGTCGCGCCTTTGTGTCTTCCGTTCCTTGGAATTGCGCCCGCGCCCAGGGCATCCAGAACCGAAGCTCTCCCGGGCTAGGGCCCGGGGCCGCGCCGCGCCCCAAAAATTGCCGGCAGGGGCCTTCCGGTCCCGCCCTTGACTTTCCCTCCCGGAAGCCGTATGATTTATTATATATTATATATAATTTATGATTGCCTGGAAGGAGGGGCGGCCATGGCGGCGCAGATGGAATTCGGGGCCCTGGTGCTGGCGGGGGGCCGGGGCAGCCGCATGGGGGGCGTGGAAAAGGCCCTCCTCCCCTTCCGGGGGGAAACCCTCCTGGCCCGGCTGGACCGGGAGCTTTCCTTCCTCCCGGAGCGGCTCCTCTCCACCAACCACCCGGCTCTGGCCCGGGGGACCGGCTTTGTCCCGGTGGCGGACCGGGCGCCGGGCCGGGGCCCTCTGGAGGGGATTGCCGCCGCCCTTTCGGTCTGCCGGGGGGAGGGGCTGCTGGTGGTGCCCTGCGATATGCCCTTTTTCTCCCGGGCCCTGGGGGAGTACCTCCTCTCCTTCCGGGACCGGGGCTGGGACGCCTGGGTGTGCCGGGCCGCCGACGGCCTCCACCCCCTCTGCGGGGTGTACCGGAAGAGCTGCCTCCCCGCCCTCCAGGACTGCCTGGACCGGGGCCGGCTCCGGGTCCGCCTGGCCTTGGAGGCGGCGGGAGGGCAGGTGCTGGACATGGCCGGTTCCCCTTTCCCCCCGGAGGTCTTTTCCAACATCAACACCCCGGACGACCTGGCCGCCCTGGGGGAGCCCCCCAAAGGGACGGAATAATCCCTTGAAAAAAGCAGCCGGAGCCTGGACGCTTCCAGGTTCCGGCTGCTTTTCCGCAGCTCCCTGCGCTTATTTCAGGCGGTCCATCTGACCCCGGAGGAACAGCCAGGTGATTCCGGGCACCAGCAGGGAGCCGATGAGGGACATGACGATGGAAACCACCGCCCCGGTCCCTCCCAGGATACCGCTCACCGCCCCGTTGAGGAAGGCCAGGGCGTAGCAGCCGCAGAGCAGCCAGAAGCCTGCCTTCCTCTCCCGGAACAGCAGCAGGCAGAGCCCCGCCATGCCCCCCAGGGCGATGACCACCGAGAGAATTCTCCCGGAGGCGGCGTTGAGGGCGGTGGTGGCGGCGCAGAGGACCAGCGCGGTCCAGAGCCAGATTTTTGTGCTTTTTTTCATGGTGTAACCTCCTTGCGGTCTTGAAAACTCAATTCCTTGCTTTTTACCAATTTTCCCAGCAGACGGCGCAGCTCCCGGGCCTCCCCGGGGGAAAGCCCCTGGACGGCTTCCCCGTCCCACCGGGCGAAAAGCCCCCGGATGCCCGCGAAGGCCTCCTCCCCCCGGGGGGTCAGGCGGAGCTGGAAGGCCCGATGGTCCTCCGGGTTCCGGCGGCGCTCCACAAAGCCCCCCTGGACCAGCTTCTCCACCGAGCGGGCGGTATGGCCGGTGTCCGCCTGGAGGGCTGCCGCCAACTGCCCCGGGGAGGTTCCCGGGTGCCGCCCCAGGTAGATGACGAAAAACATCAGCCCCTGGGCCAGGCCCATTTCCGCCAGCTCCCTGGCGCAGAACTGGGAGAAATCCCGCTTCAAAGCCAAGATGCAGCGGGAGATGCTTTCTTCCATGGCGTTTCCCTCCCGGTTTTTATCTGACTTAGTCAGTATAATTCATTTATCTGACTTTGTCAATGATTTTTTTCAAAAGAAAACCCCCTCCCCGGCTGGGGAAGGGGGTTTTCGCTAGGATGGATTCATGCCAGGCCGGCGAAGAAGGTGCGCAGGGCGGCGGCGCAGCCCGGCTCCAGGGTGTAGTAGACGGTCTGGTTCAGGTCGCTGGTGTAGACGCTCAGGAAGGTGCCCTCAGGGTCGGGGGCGCCGTTCAGCTCCCCGTAGCCGATGAGGGTGTAGGAAACCCCGGTGTCAAAGTCGATGGTCAGCAGATAGCCGTCCGCCCGGGCGTCGGGGTTGTTGGGCCCCTCGGATACGTGGATTTCTTTGGAGGCGTCCACCGTCAGGTTCGCCTTGAGCCAGGCGGCGATTTCATCCAGGGCCTGCCGGCCGGTGATTTCCTCCTGGTGCAGCTCCCCCACCGAAGCGGTGATGCCGGTGATCTTCTCCGGGGTCATGTGGGTGAGCCAGTGGATATTCTTTCCATCCCGGCTGTTGTAAACCTGCTCCCACACGCTGGAAAGCTCCCCTGAGGGGTCCTCCCCCAGGTAAACATAGCGGCGCCCCGCCTGGGTAAAGAGGAGAAAGGCGTTTCCCGACGACGCTTCCGGGGCGTCGTTAAGGGCCGCTTCCAGCCGGTCCTGGCCGGGCTGGTTCTCCCCGCCGGGGACATAGGGGACGGTGGTATGGGTGGCCCCGTCCAGGGCCCACACCTCCCGGACCTCCTCACCCTGGTAGGTCATGGGTTCCGCCGGGGCGGCCTGGCTCTGGGAAGAAGCCGCCGGCGGCTGGGAGGAAACGCTCTCCGGCTGGGAGGCGGCCTCCGGGGCGGATTCCGGCTGGGATTCCGGGGCGGCGCTTTCGGCCCCGCTCTCCTGGGAGGAGCTTTCCGCCGGGGCGCTCTGGCTGGGGATTTCCTGGCCGGAAGCCTCCGAGGCCGGGGAGGAAGCCCCCTCCCCGCCGCAGCCGGCCAGGGCCAGCACAAGGGCGGCGGTCAACATGATGGCAAAAAGGCGCAGCTTCATTGGAAAACCTCCTGATCTGATTCTTTTTGATCGGGGATATATTCCGCGATGTCCTCCAAACGGCAGTCCA
>CAJFUT010000161.1 GCA_904420255.1 uncultured Angelakisella sp.
CCATTTGACATTTCCCCCCAAATAGGCTATTGTCAATCTATCGCCGCCGGACGCCCCGCCGCCCGGCGGACGCCATATTGCCGGAGGAAACCATGATGCAGACATCCGCTGAACTGAAAAGCCTGCTGGACCGGATCGACCGAAAGAGCTATCCGGCCTATAAGGACACCCGGGGGACCTACCAGTTCCCGGGCTATCTCCTCTCCATCGACCACGTCCAGGGGGACCCCTTCGCCGCCCCCTCCAAGCTGAGCATCCGGGTGCCGGGGAAAACTGCCGCCTTCCCCCCCGCCCTCTACCGGGAGCCCCACCGGCGGATCGCCCTCCAGGACCACCTGACCCGCCTCTTTGGGCGGCAGGCCTCCCAGGCCTCCTTCCAGGCCAAGGGCTCGGGGCAGAGCGGCCTGGTTTCGGTGAGCCGCTGCGGCCCCGAGGTGCTGGAGCGCACCGCCTGCCAGGTGGACCCGGATTCCGGGGAGGTGCTGCTGCGGCTGGAGGTGGGCTTCCCCGCCAACGGGCGGACCATCAATTCCCGGGAGCTGGAGAAGATCCTCTTCGACCTGCTGCCCCGGTGCGCCGCCTCCTCCCTGGTTTACGGCGGTCTGGATCAGAAAAAGCTCCAGGCGGCGGCGGACCTGGCGGACGACCAGCAGTACATCCGCCGGCGGCTCCCGGAGCTGGGTCTCTGCGCCTTTGTGGCGGACGGCAGCATCCTGCCCCGGGAATCCGGCGTTTCCTCCCGGCCCATGAAGGGGGCGGTGGCCTTCCAGTCCCCGCCGGAGCTTTCGGTGGCCCTGGAGCTGCCCCACCGGGGGCGGATCGCCGGCATGGGGATTCCCAAGGGCATCACCCTCATTGTGGGGGGCGGCTATCACGGCAAGTCCACCCTGTTAAAAGCCCTGGAGCTGGGGGTCTATGACCACGTCGCCGGGGACGGCCGGGAATATGTCATCACCGACCGCTCCGCCGTCAAGATCCGGGCGGAGGACGGCCGGAGCATCCGCCGGGCCGATATCTCCATGTTCATCAGCGGCCTGCCGGGGGGCAAGGACACCGCCGCCTTCACCACCGGGGACGCCAGCGGCAGCACCTCCCAGGCCGCCAATGTAGTGGAAGCTATGGAGGCGGGGGCCTCCCTGCTGCTGGTGGACGAGGACACCAGCGCCACCAATTTCATGATCCGGGACGAGCTGATGGAGCGGGTGATCCGCCGGGAGATGGAGCCCATCACCTCCTTCCTCCACCGGGTCCGGCAGCTTTCCGACGACTGGGGCATCTCCACCATCCTGGTGGCGGGGAGTTCCGGGGCCTATTTCCACCTGGCGGACAGGGTCGTCCAGATGGACCACTACCTCCCCCGGGACATCACCGCCCTGGCCAAGAGGGAGGCGGCGGCCTTCCCCCTCCGGGCCCAGCCCCTGGAGCCCGCCGGAAGGCCCGGCTTTGACCGCCGCCCCCGACCCACCCCCGCCCTGAGGGACGGGGACCGGGCCAAGGTGAAGCCCCTGGGCCGGGACGGGGTTTCGGTGAACCGGGAAACCATCGACCTGCGCCAGGTGGAGCAGCTGGTGGACGGGGAGCAGTCCGCCGCCCTGGGGTACTGCCTCCTCTACGCCCAGCGGCACCTGCTGGACGGCAGGAGGACCCTGGCCCAGGTGGTGGACGCCCTGGAGGCGCTGATGGACCAGCGGACCCTGGCGGCCCTCTGGGAGGCCCCCTGGGGCGGCAGCTTCCTGGCCCGGCCCCGGCGGCAGGAGATCTTCGCCTGCTTCAACCGCTTCCGGGGGCTGGAGCTGTAGCCCGTCCTCCCCGCCCGAAACAAAAAACCAAGGCGGCCCGCGTCCAAGCCGAACCGGCTCACGACGCGGACCGCCTTTCTGCCGGGGAGGGCCCCGTCAGAGGTCCTCCGGCAGGCTGGGGCACTGGTACCGGGGCTTCCCCAGGCTGGCCTTCCCGTATTCGATGGCCTCCGCGGGGCAGCCGCAGATGCAGGCCATGCAGTGGGTGCAGCGGTCCCCCCAGACCGGCCGGCCCTCCTCAAGGCGGATGTTCCCCAGGGGGCAGAGGTCCCGGCACCGGCCGCAGCCGGTGCAGCCGCCGCCGGCGCGGAAGGGCCCCGCCTTGACGCAGAAGCGGTAAAACAGCGGGTTCACCGGGCCGGACTTCACCCGGTCCGCCAGCCCCGCCGGCAGCCCGGGGAAGTCCCTCCCCTCCCGGATGGCGGCGGCACCCGCCTCCAGGACGGGCTGGGCGGCGGCCACGATCCGCCGGGCCTCCGGGGCTTTGGGGGCGTTGAACATGGCGATATAGTTCTCCGGCATCACCACCTGGAGCACCCCCCGGAAGGCCAGGCCCTTCTCCCGGCAGAGGGCCCGGAGCCTTTTCTGGGGCGCCCCGATCTCGGCCCCGCAGGTCATGACGAAATAGGCCTCCCGGCTTCCCTCCAGGCGGCTTTCCCGGATCAGCTCCTCAAAGACCCGGGGGATCCGCCAGGCGTAGGTGGGGCAGACAAAGACCCAGGGCTTTTGGGAGGAGAGCTCCGGGGCGGCGCCCCGGCGAAGGTAGGGGAAGGCGTCCTCCGCCCGGTCCTCCAGCCTCCGGGCCAGCAGCAGGGCGCAGTACCGGCTGTTGCCGGTGCCGGTGAAATAAAAAATCATGGTGTTTCCTCCTTGGATTGGGAATCCTCCCCCGCCCGCCCCAGGCCGGTGCGCCAGAGGGGGATGACGTTGATCACCGGCTCCTCATAGGGGTGGACCCGCTTCACCGCCGCCAGGACCCGGTCCGCCTCCCGGGCGGGGCAGACGGCCTCCACCTTCAGCTCCGGGGCGCGGCACACCTCCCCCTCCCGGCCCAGGTAGGGGGAGGTCCCCTCCAGGGGCCGCCAGCAGCCGGTGACCCGGCTGTAGGAGAGGCAGCGGTCATAGCCGCCGATGTGCCCGGCGTCCGCCTCCCAGAGGGCCTGGCACAGGGCGGGGAAATGGGATTCCGGGATGAAGATTTCCAGCTTGCAGTATTCAAATTCCATGCCGGGGCTCCTCCTTCCTTTGGGGGCCGGGCCCCTCCCCGTAGAGGGCCAGGGCGCTCCTGGCCATGGCGAGAAGCTCCCCCCGCATGGGTTCGGAAAGGACCTTCACCCCCGTCCCCAGGGCCAGCAGCCGGCCCGCCGCCTGGCGGCGCTGGCCGGCGGGGAAGGACACCTCCATCCGGTAGGGGTAGGCCGGGTCCCCGGTTTCCCGGATCTCCTTCTCGCAGTCCCCGAACCGGGCGGAAACCCGGTCCAGGGCGTTTTTCCCCTCCCGGACCAGGAATTCCACCCGCTCCACCGGCTCCTCCGGGGCCTCCCCCGGCCCCGTCCATTCCTCCAGGGAGAGCCCCTCCAGGTTGGCCAGGTAGAGGAGGGCCGCCTTTCCCTCCCGGTCCACCCCGGCCACCCGCCACCGGCCGTCCAGGGGGGAGAAGGAAAAGGCCCGGGGGAGGAAAAACACCTCCCGCTCCTCCCCGTCAAAGCGGTAGCGGCAGCGGAGCCCCTTCCCCTGCTCCATGGCCCGGGCCGCCAGGCGGTAGCGCCGGCCCAGCTCCTCCCCCGCCATGTCGTCGGCCAGCCGGGAGAAGCCCTTCCAGGCGGTGCGGGAGAAGTCCGGCAGGGGGGCGCCCCGGCGGTGGGCCTCCAGCCGCCCCAGGAGCAGCTCCTGGGTTTCCGGCTCCAGGAAAAGCTTCCCCCAGCCCCGCTCCAGCAGCCAGAGGAGCAGCCCCGCCTCGTCCCCGGTGGGGGCCAGCCTGGGCGGCCGGGAGAAGGCCAGGCGGTACTTCCCGTCCCGCTCCCGGTCGAAGATGCAGAAGCCCTCCTCGGAGCAGTCGAAAATCCGCCGCTCCAGCTCCTCCAGCCCCTCTTTCCCCACCAGGTCCTCCAGCCAGGGCAGCACCTCCCGCCGGGAAACCCACCCGTCCGCCGGGGCGTTTTCCAGCAGGCGGCAGAGCAGCCCGCAGAGGACCAGGAGATTATAGTTCCTGGATTTATGCCGGGTATCCATGGCCTTCACCCCCTTCCAGCAGGAAAACCAGCTCCCGGCAGGCGGCGGCGATCTCCTCCCGCAGGTGCCGGGGGGAGAGGACCTCGCAGCAGTCCCCGAAGCTGAGGACCCAGCTTTTCAGCTCCAGCCAGTCGGTCACCGTCACCTGGTAGAGGAAGAAGCCCTCCTCCCCGCCCTCCAGGATGGCGCCGTGGCGCCCCTCGTTGGCCGCCCGGTACCGGACGCCGGGGGTGTCCCGGAAGCGGAGCCGCACCAGGTGGCGCTCCGGCCCCAGGGAGATGTTCCACGCCAGGGGCAGGTCCTCCCGGTACCGGCGGAGTGCCTCCGCCAGCGGGGGGTCCTCCGGGGAGAAGCCCCTGCGCAGCACCTCCAGCTTCCGGATCCGGTCGTACCGCAGGGTCAGGGGCGGCCCGCCCTCCTCCCGGCAGCAGCAGAGGTAGCTGCGGCCGTAGAGTAGGTCGAAGACCGACCCCAGGGGCACCAGGGTCAGGGGCTCCGGCTCCCCGTCCCGGATATAGTGGACCCGCACCAGCCGCCGGTCCCGGAGGGCCTCCTGGACCGGCCAGTAAAACAGCTCGTCCAGGATGGGATGGGCCTGGAGGTGGCGGTACCGGGTGGGGGCCAGGGGCCGGGCCCCGGGGTACCGCAGCAGGAAGGTCCGCCGCAGGGAGCTGAAAAAGGAGCTGTAGGGGGCGGCGGCCACCGCCCATTCCAGGAGGGAGGCGGCCTGGCGCTGCTGGGCGGGGGTCAGCCCGGCGAAGACGTCCACATTCCCCTGGAAGCAGGCCTGGCCGGACCGGCGCAGCCCCAGGGCGACCCCCTCCTCCTCCAGCCCCCGGAGGTAGAGGCGGTAGGAATCCTCCGAAACACCGCTCCGCCGCCGGCTCACCAGGGATACCAGAGGGACGGGGGCATCCCCCAGGGCCCGGAAAAGGTCCAGGTATCCCGCCAGCTCCCGGGCGGTGAGGGCCTGGAGCTGGTAGATCCCCGCCACCCGGTCCTTCCAGGCGGGGTCCCCCTGGTTGTGGTAGCGGTAGCCGCCCCGGGCGGCGGCAAAATGCCCCTCCAGGAAATAGGCGGCCCGGCCCTTGGCGTAGGAGAGCTTCCGCTGCCGGGCCAGCCGGGCGGAGATGCGGCAGCTTCCCCGCACCAGCACCTCCCGGAGAAAGAAGCGGAAGCTGTCGGTTTCCTTCATAAAGATGCGGTCCTTCTGGTAGGCCGCCTTCCCTTCGGAGCCCATCCAATCCCCCCTTGCCACAGGCCCTGAAACAGGCTATACTGATTTTGTATACATGGCGTCATCCGCCGGCATTTCGCCAGGGCATATGCCAATTATACCAAAAGAACCGGGGGGAGGAAAGGGCGCCCCCGCCGGCCCGGCGCACACTTTTTTCGGCGCGGCGGGAGGAAAAGGGTGTATCCTGTCCTCAGGACGCACCGATATGAGGAGGAACGGACATGGTGGAAACGGAAAAACAGGCGGCCAAATCCCTCAGCGACCTGATCACCGCCCAGTATATCGTGCTGCTGGACCGGGGGATGCGGGAATTCCTGCTGGAGGCCTTCCGCAGGGCGCTGCCGGAGCTGGACGACAACGCCTGGTGGGCCCTGCTGCTGGCGGAAACCGGCGCCGGGGGCGTTTCCCAGCTGCTCAGCCGGCCGGTCCGGGCCGTCCGGGCTGACCGGGAGGCGGGGGCGGCCCCCCTCTCCCTCCTGGATTTCTCCGGCTGCTGTAAGGTGCTGCTGTTCTACGACGTGGAGGAGGGGCCGGACGGCCCCCGGTTCGTGGACGTCTACCAGCGGGAAAGCGGCAACGCCCGCTTCTTCCAAAACATCTGGCTGCCCGCCTCCCAGCGCCGGGGCTACCTCCAGGCGGTGCGGGAGCTCCACGGCACCCGGAACCTGAAATCCCACATCAGCGGCCAGACCGGCTTCCTCACCGAGGCGGATTTCCAGCGGGTGATGAACTGCTGCCGCACCGTGATGCTCCCCATCCTGGACGCCTTCCCCGAGGAGGAGGAAGGGAACCGGCGGCTCTGGGAGCTCTGCCGCGGCTGGCAGGAGGACCGGCGGCGGGCGGAGCGGAAGGTGGGCCATCCCCCCTTCACCCGGGGGGAGCTGCTGGAGCGGCTGGAGCTCCAGGGCATCTCCCCCGCCCAGGCCCAGGAGGCCCTGGCCCGGCTCAAGGTGGATGCCCGGGGGGACCTGATCCTGGGCTGGGGCATCCGGGACCTGGAGGCCCTGGTGGTGAACCTGCTGCGTCCCCAGGGGGCCGCAGCCTCCCCCGCCGCTCCTGCCCCGGAGGAGGCCCCCGCCCCGGGAAAAAAGGCCTCCCTGGCCGGCATCCCGGAGCTGGAGCGGTGCCGCGGCGCCGGGGGGCTCCTTTCCGAGGAGGCCCTGGGATGGCTGGCGCGAAACTGCAACTTCCTTTCGGGGCAGAGCCTTTTCGCCACCCGCCAGGGGCGGGAATGGCTGGGGGAGGGGCTTCTCCCCCTGCTGGCCCGGGAGAAGCGCCGGCTGCTGGTGGACGGCTCGGTGGCCTCCGCCCTCCTGGGCAGCGCCCGGGAGGAGGGGGAGGACCCCGCCGGGGAACGGGCCCGGCGGGAGGCCCGCACCGGGGTCAAGCTGCTGGCCCGGCTGGCCAAAGGGGGCCAGGCGGCGGTCTGCGGCAGCCTCTACCCCGACCAGTCGGTGCAGTATAACCTCCTGAAACTGATCCGGTCGGCGCCGGACCGGCTGTTCTGCGTCGTCACCGGGGACCGCTCGGTGATCCGGCGGCTGGGGGGCCCCGGCTTTGACAACGCCGCGGCGGTGTCGGTGAAGGCAGACGGGACGGTGATCCTGAACCTTTCCACCCTCCCCGCCCCCAAGGAAACCCCGGCGCCGGAGCCCGCCGCCCCCGCTCCCGTCCCGGCTTCGGTCCGGGAAGCCTCCCCCGCCCCTTCCCCGGCCCCTTCCGGCGGCCTGCGGCTGCGCCGGGCCGGGAAGCCCTTTTATGTGGACCGGGAAAGCCTCCTGGCCTCCCCGGGGGGCGAGGGGACCATCTGCGCCACCCAGGACCCCCGGCTGGCGGCCAAGCTCTACCACCCCCACTGCCTCACCCCCCAGCGGGAGCAGAAGCTGACCCTGATGCTGGAGCGGGACCCCTGCATCGAGGCCCTGGCCTGGCCGGTGGATATCCTGGAGGATGAAAACGGGCGCTTCCAGGGCTTTGTGATGGAAAAGAAGGCCGGGGTGGAGATGGCGGTTTCGGTGATGCGCCCCAACCAGATGACCTCCCCCAAGTCCCCCCTCCCCGGCTGGACCCGCCTTTCCCTGGCGGAGCTCTGCGCCGCCATCGCCGGGGTCTTCGACCAGCTCCACCAGCGGGGCATCCTCATGGGGGACGTGAACCCCCGCAACTTCCTCATCCGGGACAGCCGCACCCCCTATTTCATCGACTGCGACAGCTACCAGATCGGCCCCTTCCGCTGCCCGGTGGGCACCCCCATCTTCACCGACCCGGAAATCTACCGCCGCCAGGGCACCGATACCCCCAATTATTCCGCCTTCGACCGCACCCTGGAAAACGAGTATTACGCCCTGACCTCCCTCCTGTTCCAGGTGGTCATGCTGGGCAAGGCCCCCTTCTCCTCCACCCGGGGCACCAACCTCATCGATTCCATCAAGAGCTACCAGTTCGCCTTCCCCTTCGGGGAGGAGAGCGGCGGCCAGGACGCCCCCATCGGGGCCTACCGCATGATCTGGAGCCACCTCCCCTACCGGCTCAAGGAGGCCTTCCACCGGGTCTTCACCGGCAAGCGCCCCCGGCCCACCCCGGCGGAATGGAAGCGGCTCTTCCTCTTTTACGCCTCCCTCATCCGGGAGGGGAAGAGCACCGACGAGCTGCTGCCCCGCACCTATAAGGAGCTTCACGGGGAGGGCGCCGCCAAATTCATCACCGTCACCTGCAGCGAGTGCGGGCGGACCTTCACCATGGACGAGGAGAGCTACCAGCGCCGCTCCGATAAAGAGCACCTGCGCTGCCAGCTCTGCGCCGCCAACGCCCGGCTCAACAGCGCCATCCGGGTCCCGGCCCGCTGCGACGGCTGCGGCCAGGAAAAGCTCATCCCCCGGGGCCGGGTGGCGGAGATGTGGGAGAAAAAGCAGCCCCTCTACTGCGACGACTGCCTCAATTACCGCCGCCAGAACGTCCCCGCCGCCTGCTCCCGCTGCGGCAGGCAGTTCGAGGCCCCCAGGGGGGCGGTGGAGTCGGGCCGGAAGCTCCTCTGCCCCCAGTGCCGGGAGAAGGCCCGCGCCAAGGTGGACCTCCGCTGCCCCCGCTGCGGGAAGGAGTTCCAGGCCACGGCCATGCAGGTGGAAAACGCCCAGCGCAAGGGCTTCACCCTGGAGTGCGAGGACTGCCGCCGGGAGCTGGCGGAGCGGGTCCCCACCCGGTGCGGCCGCTGCGGCCGGGTGGCGCCCATCTCCCGCCGCACCATCGAGTGGGCCCGAAGCCAGGGGAAGGAGCCCTTCTGTGAGGACTGCCTGCGGGAAATCAAGGAGAGGAGAAGATACTGATGGCAAACCCCCGTTCCCTCAAGGAGCTGCGGCTGCGCAGCGAGGAGCTGGCCCAGAACCCCAGCACCCGGGTGCCCATTGTGCTCTGCGTGGACACCTCCTATTCCATGAGCATCGATAACCGCATCGGCCAGATGAACGACGGCATCCAGCGGTTCCTCCACGACATGGCCCGGGACCAGATCGCCGCCGACTCGGTGGAGCTCTGCGTGGTGGCCTACGGCGGCGCGGAGCCCCGGGAGGTCAGCTCCTTCCGCTCCATTGTGAACGCCCGGCTCCAGCCCATGGAGGCCGCCGGCGGCACCCACCTCTACCAGGGGGTGCGGATGGCCTGGCAGAACCTCCAGGAGCGGCTCCAGGAGTACCAGGAGTCCGGCATCGATTACTACCGCCCCTGGCTCATCATCATCGGGGACGGCAACGACGATTCCCCCTCCTGGCAGCTGGACCGGCTGGGGGAAAGCCTCCTGGGGGAAACCCGGCAGAAGCACATCAACATCCTGGCCATCAACATCGGGGACGAGCGCCACGATATGCTGGACCGCCTCTCCCCCGACGGCCACGCCCACAAGCTCCACGACCTGAAATTCCACGAGTTCTTCTCCTGGCTGAGCCGCAACGTCCAGAAGATGAGCCAGAGCCTGGCCGGGGAGGAAAGCGAGATGGAGCCCACCACCTCCTGGGAAGACGCTTTGAGGTGAAGCCATGGAAGAGATCAAGCTGAGCGCCGCCTCCCTCCGGGGGAGCCTCCACCGGGAAAACGGCGCCCCCTGCCAGGACCAGACCGCCCTCCTCCGGGAGGGGGGCGTGGCCGCCGCCGCCCTGGCCGACGGGGCCGGCAGCATGGCCCATTCCCACATCGGCGCCCGGGCGGCCGCCGGCGCCGTGGCGGCCCTCCTCTGCCGCCGGTTTGAGGAGCTTTTCCCCATGGCGGAGGGGGAGCTGGGCCGCCAGGTGCTGGGGACGGCCCTGGCGGCCCTGGCGGCCACCGGCCTGCCCCTGGAGGAGCTGGGCTGCACCCTCCTCTTTTACGCCTGCGG
>CAJFUT010000162.1 GCA_904420255.1 uncultured Angelakisella sp.
GCACCCCGGGCGGGGCGGGAGGAGCTGCTGGGGCTGCTCCGGGAGCTGGGCCTGGGGGAGGAGGGGGATTCCCTCCCCGGCTCCCTCAGCGGGGGGATGGCCCGCCGGGCCGCCATCGCCAGGGCCGCCGCCCTGGGGAGCCCCCTGGCGCTGCTGGACGAACCCTTCACCGGCCTGGACGAGGAGAACCGCCGCCGGGCCGCCGACTTCCTCCTGGGGCATTTCCCCGGGGCCGCCATGGCGGTGGTGGTCCATCACCCCGAGGAGGCGGAGCTGCTGGGTGCCCGGCCCCTCCCCCTGGAGAGCCTCCGGGGGCTGTAGCTTTCAGCTTTTCCCCGGCCCACCGCCTTCCCGACAAAAAAGCGCCCGGACTCGGCTTTGGCCGAGTCCGGGCGCTTTTTCTCGTTTTTCCGGCCGGGTCAGATGAGCTTCAGCATCACCGGCTCCCCCTTGCGGTAGAAGGCGAAGTACTGGAAGCCGATGCCGGTGAGGAGGTCCATGGCCACCTCGAAATCCGAGGCCAGGTCCTCCGCCCGGTGGGCGTCGCTCCCCAGGGTGACGATCCGCCCTCCAAGCTGGTAGTACCGCTGGATGATCCTTTCCCCCGGGAAGGTCTTCCCCAGGCCCTGGCGGTAGCCCGAGGTGTTCACCTCCAGGCCCTTGCCGGTTTCCACCAGCTTCTTCAAAGTGGCCTGGATCAGGTCGCCGTAGGGGGAGAAGTCCACCGGGATGCGGTACTTGCCCCAGATATACCGCTCGGGGTAGCCGATGTGCCCCATGACGTCAAATTTCCCCCAGAGGGTCATATCGTACATAGCCTGGAAATAATAACTGAGGATATCGGATACCCGCACCTGGGGATCGTTGAAGTCCACCCGGCAGATATCCAGCCCCGGGGCGGCGCAGTGGACCGACCCCAGGACATAGTCGAACTCCTCCCCCGCCAGCAGCGCCTCGGCGGCCTGGGGGTTCAGGTGCCCCTGGCCCAGCTCCACGCCCTTGGCCAGGCGCAGGCGGTCCCGGTATTTCTCCTGGAGGGCGGAAAGCTCCCGGAAGCCCTCCCGGACCTCCCCAAGGCAGCTTTCATCCGCCGCGTCGCAGTCGTAATGATCGGTCACGGCCACCCCCATGACACCTTTCTCCAGGGCGGCGCGGCAGATTTCCTCCAGGGGGCTTTCCGCGTCCATGGAGTGGTTGGTGTGGACATGGCTGTCAAACAGGTTCAGTTTCATGGGTTTTTCTCTCCCTAAGGCAAAAATAATCCTCCGGCCATGACAGCCGGAAGCGGCCGATCCGTCATTTTCCCGGCGGCGGCGGACGCTGCTCTTTTGTTATTGTATCACAGAATTCCCGCCGTGTACACATTTTTTGGGCTTTTCTTGGATTTTATCTTCCGGTCCCAAAACGGCTCCGCTTTTTCCCTTGCAGGATTCATCAATCAAATTGTGCAAAAAGCCCATCCGCCTTCTCTTTTTTGCGGGCCCGCAGAAAGGCTGAAAAGGTTGACATTTTTTGGTCAAAATGTTCCTTTTTCTCTGGAAGAAGATCAGTTTTTTCTGCTTCTTTATCATTGAAAAAAGGCACCTTTGGGGTTATGATGAGTGTCTAGAATAGCTTTACCATACGATCATTTTTACAGGAATGGAGGGACGCGCAAATGAGCCGCAGCGACAGCATCCTTGAGCGCCTGGTGGAACTGGACCAAAAGGCCTGCGCCATGGTGGACGACGCCCAGGAGCAGCTGGACGACACCCTTGCCAACATGGAGCGGGACGTGGCCCGCTTCCGGGAAGGCTATACCGAACGGGCCACCCGCCGCATCGGCATCATCCGGGACCAGGAGGGCCAGGCCTCCCAGTCCGAGCTGGAGAGCATTTCCCAGCGGTACCAGTCCCTGATGGAGGGCCTGGAGAAAAGCTACCAGGAGAACCATCAGCGGTGGGAGGAGGAGATCTTCCAGAGATGCATCCAGAAATGATCCATCCCTCCGGAGCCCCCTTCCGGGGGACCGCGCCGGGAAAGGAGGAGCCGGATGTTTAAGTCCTTTTCCAACAAAGCCATCGCCACCAAGGCCCGGGCCATGTACGGCCGGCGGCTGCGGCCGGCGGATTACGAAGAACTGATCAAAAAGCGTTCGGTGGGGGACATCGCCGCCTACCTGCGGGACGGCACCCACTACCGGGAGGTGCTGGGCCAGGTGGACGCCTCCATCATCCACCGGGGGCAGCTGGAGCATTTCCTGCGCAGCCTGCGGTACATCCAGTACCAGCGGCTCATCGCCTACGATTTCGGCCAGCAGGAAATCTACCGCTACCTTTACGTGCGGGACGAAATCCAGCAGCTCCTGGCCCTGCTGCGGTACCTCAGCGGGCGCGGCCAGGGCCAGGCGGGGGACCGGTACGACTTCCATTACGACCGCAGCCTCCTGGGCCACACCAGCTTTGACCTGGAAAAGCTGGTGACCCTGAAAAGCTACCGGGAGCTGGTGGATTTCCTGGGGGATAGCCCCTACGGCAGGATCCTCCGCCGCTTCCCCCCGGACCCCTCCGGCCAGATCGACCTGATGGGGTGCGAGCGGGAACTGGCCATCTTCTATTACCGGCACCTGCTGGAAATCTCCCGGAAAGGCACTGGGAAGGGGGAGCAGGAGGCCATCCGCCAGATGATCTACCGCCGGGTGGACGATGAGAACATCTCCCGGGCCTACCGCCTGAAGCGGTTCTTCCACCGGGACAAGGACTTTATCCTCCAGAACCTTCTCCCCTTCCCCACCCAGAGCGCCCGTCTCATCCACCGGATGGCCGCGGCGGAAAGCGTCGCGGAGCTTCACGAAATCCTCCAGGGGGCGCGCCTGGCCCCCGCTCCCGCCGCCGACGACCCCGACGGCGATTTCATTGAAAGCGTCATCCTCCGGGACCGCTACGCCCGCAGCAAGCGGAACCTCCGCAACTGCCAGCATCCGCCGGTGGTGCTGGAGGCCTACATGACCCAGATGGAAATCGAGCTGGAGAACGTGGTCCGCATCATCGAATCGGTGCGGTACGGGCTTCCCCCCAACGAAATCCGGGAGATGCTCATCCTTTGAAAATCCATATTTATGAGAACAAAACAGAAAGGTGGTGAAGTCTATGTCCATTGAAAAAATGTCGTTGGTGACCATCCGGGGCGACCGTTCCCTGCTGGACGAGGTGCTGCTGCGGTGCATCGGCTCCGGGAATTTCCATCCCGAGGCCGCCCAGAGCTTCAGCGAATACGCCGGCGGCCTTTCGGTGATGAAGGAGGAGAACCCCTACGCCGCCCTCTCCCGAAGGCTGGACGCCCTGGCCGCCAACGCGGACATAGATCTGAACGGCGCCCAATACGAGGGGCTGGACCTTGCCAACAAGGACTTCCCGGAATATATCGACGGGCTGGACGCCAGGATGAAAAAGCTGCTGACCAAGAAAAGAGGCTCGGAGCAGCTCATCGACTCCCATAAAAGCGCCCTCCAGCGGCTGCGGCACCTGACCAGCCTGGAGGTGAACTTCGACCGCCTGTTCTCCTGCAAGTATTTGAAGCTGCGGTTCGGCCGGCTGCCCCTGGACAGCTACATGAAGCTGAAAAACTACACCGACCGCCCCTTCATCTTCTTCTCCTACGACAAGGACGGCAGCTATTCCTGGTGCCTTTATATCTGCGCCGCCGCCGACGCTCAGGAAATCGACGGTCTCTTCCAGTCCCTCTATTTTGAGCGCATCCGGGTGCCGGATTACGCCCACGGCACCCCCCAGGAGGCCATCAGCTTCATCGAGGGGGACCTGGCCCGGGAGAAAAAGGTGCTGGAGGGGATCCAGAAGGAGATCGGGGAGATCGCCCAGGGGGAACGGGAACGGATCCGGGCCCTGCACGCCAAGCTCTGCCTGCTGGGGGACGCCTTCGAGCTGCGGAGCAAGGCCGCCTTTGTGAAAAACGATTTCGTGGTGGTGGGCTACATCCCCCGGCGGGAGGAAAAGGCCTTTTCCGAGACCTTCCGGGACCTGGAAAATGTTTCGCTGACCCTCAAGGATCCCCTGGAGGACCCCCGCCTCAAGGTGCCGGTGCGGCTCAAGAACAACTGGCTGGTGCGGCCCTTCGAAATGTTCGTGGATATGTACGGCCTCCCCTCCTACCAGGACCTGGACCCCACCCCCTATGTGGCCGCCACCTACATCCTCCTCTTCGGCATCATGTTCGGCGACCTGGGGCAGGGGCTGGTGCTGAGCCTGCTGGGCCTCTTCCTCTATAAAAAGAAGAAAATGGCCCTGGGGGGCATCATGTCCCGGATCGGCATTTCCTCCATGGTCTTCGGCTTCCTCTACGGCTCGGTCTTCGGCTTCGAGGAGCTGCTGATCCCGGTCCATCAGGCCATCTTCGGCCGTCCCCATCTGATCCAGGTGATGGACGGGGCCTACACCAACCTCCTGCTGCTGGGGGCGGTGGGCCTGGGGGCGGTGATCATCACCGCGTCCATCCTCTTCAACATCGTCCTGGGGCTGCGGCGCCGGGATTGGGAGCGGGTGTTCTTCTCCAACAACGGCCTGGCGGGGCTGGTGTTCTACCTGGCCGTCATCTGGGCCGCCGCCGGGACCCTGTTCCTGGGGCAGACTGTCCTGACCCCGCCCTATATCATCCTTCTGCTGGTGCTGCCGCTGCTGCTGGTCTTCGCCAAGGAGCCCCTGGGGAAGCTCCTGCGGGGGGAGCGGGACCTGTTCCACGAAGGGGTCGTCAGCTTCGTTGTGGAGAATTTCTTCGAGCTTTTTGAGGTTCTCCTCAGCTTTGTCACCAACACCATGTCCTTCCTGCGGGTGGGCGCCTTCGTCCTGGTCCACGCCGGCATGATGGTGGTGGTGTTCACCCTGGCCGAAATGGTGGGGGGCGGAGCCAGCCCCGTGGTCATCGTCCTGGGCAACCTCTTCGTCATGGGCATGGAGGGCCTCATCGTGGGCATCCAGGCCCTGCGCCTGGAGTTCTACGAGATCTTCAGCCGGTTCTTCGACGGGGAGGGCGAGCCCTTCGTCCCGGTGGCGGTGGATTACTCCGCCCAGCAGGACGAGGCCGCCTGAGCCCCCGCTTCCATAAAACGGCGGCCCGCCGCCGGACCCACCCATCAACAACGACTGAGAATATTGGAGGTATCCTGAAATGAACGCTGCTTTTTTCCTGCTTCCCCTGGCTGTGGTCCTTCTTCTGGCTATGCCCCTGGTCCCCATCTACAAAGGCGTCACCACCGGGCGCCGCGCCAAACACGCCGTGATCTTCAACCTCTGCGCCTTCTTCGGGGTGGCCGCCCTGATGGTGCTGCTGCCCATGGGGGGCTTTGTCACCCTGGCTGCCGAGGAAGGCGCTGTGGCCGCTGAGGCCGCCGGCATCTCCATCGGGGCCGGCATGGGCTACCTTGCCGCCGCCCTGGTCACCGGCCTCTCCTGCGTGGGCGCCGGCATCGCCGTGGCCGCCGCCGCCCCCGCCGCCATCGGCGCCTTCTCCGAGGACCCCAAGGCCTTCGGTAAGGCCCTGATCTTCGTGGCCCTGGGCGAAGGCGTCGCCCTCTACGGCCTGCTCATCTCCATCCTCATCATCAACAACCTGTAAGGGAACCCTTTCCCGCTTGTGTATCCAAGGGAGGCTGCAAGGCGATGAAATTCTTTCTCCTCAGCGACAACATCGACACCAAGATGGGAATGCGGCTGGCGGGCATCGACGGCGTGGTGATCCACGAGGCCGAGGAGGTGCGCCAGGAGCTGGAGAAGGCAGTAAACGACCCGGAGATCGGCGTCATCCTCATGACCAACAAGCTCATCAACCTTTGTCCCGAGCTGGTGTACGACCTGAAGCTGAACCGCAAGCGTCCTCTCATTGTGGAGGTGGCGGACCGCCACGGGGCGGGACAGCTTTCCGAGGCCATCACCCGCTACGTCAAGGACGCGGTGGGCATCACCATCTGACCCCTCCCATCCCCAGAAGAAAGGGCGTGAAATTTTGGCGACCATCGAAGAACGCTTCCAGATGATCCAGCAATCGGTGATGGCCGAGGCCTCCGCCGAGGCTCAGAAGCTGCTGGACCAGGCCAAGGAATACAAGGATAACGCCATGAAGAAGGCGGAGGACGAGGTCCTCCAGGAGCTTTACGGCAAAATCCAGGACGAGGTGGCGGAAATCCGCACCTCCTCCACCCAGAGCGTTTCCAAAAAGGAAACCCAGGAGCGGCAGAACCTGCTGCTGCGCCGGGAGGAAATCACCAAGGCCGTTTTTGACCAGGTGCGGCGCCGCCTGCTGGACTTCACCAAAACCCCGGCTTACACCGACCTGATGGTGGAGCTTTCCAAGGAGCTGGGCACCCGTTGCCCCATGGAGGGCACCGTGGTGATGCTCCGGCGGGACGACTACCACCTGGCCTCCCGGCTGGGGGACTATTTCGGCAAGAACTGCCGCATCCTGGCGGATGAATCCATCCGCATCGGGGGACTCAAGGTGATGAACCAGTCCTCCGGCATCTTCATGGACGAAACCCTGGACAGCCGCCTGGAGGACCAGAAGCCCTGGTTTTACTCCCACTCCGGGCTTGTCATCACCTGAGC
>CAJFUT010000163.1 GCA_904420255.1 uncultured Angelakisella sp.
AGCAAAAGGAGGTTTCTTGTAATCTTAAGATTTTTATTCTCACCAGCATAGCTGGTGGATTTCTTTCGCTAAAGCTACATGAAAAAAGGCCCCCTGGAAAACCAGGGGGCCTTTTTATGAAGCGCGGCGGGGATCACAGCCAGACCAGGGGAATGACGATCATGGCGATGATGACGTTGGGCACCAGGGAAACGAAGAAGCCCCACTTGAACACCTGCTTGGGGGTATACTTGCCGGCCTCCATGGCGAAGGCCATGGTGGGGGTGGCGATGGGGGTGAGCATCCCGCAGATGGAGCCGCCCAGGGCCGCGGCCACAAAGGCGTAGGGTTCCACCCCCATGGTGGCGGCCAGGGCGATGCCGATGGGGGCCATGATGCTGGCGGCGGCGTTGTTGGACATGAACTGGGTGATGAAGCCGGTGACCAGGTAGATGATGCCCACCATGATGACGGGGGAAACATCGGAGCCTACGGCGCCCATGATGGTGTCGGCGATGACGTCCCCCAGGCCGCTGGCCTGGACGCCCTTGGCCACGGCGGTCATGCCGCCGATCATGAAGATGGTGCTCCAGCTGATGCTCTGGAACATCTGCTTCTGGTTCATGCAGCCGGTGAGGACGCTGGCGGCGGCGCCGATGGCGGCGCACATATGCATGGGCAGCGCGTCGGCGTCAATCACCATGCCGACGATGGTGAGAACCAGGATCACGGCGGAAATCCACATCTTGCCGCCGAACTGGGTGGGGAGCTTTTCCGCCTTGGCCGCCTCGGCCGCGTCGGGCATGACATAGGTGTCAGGCAGGAGCTTGTCGGCGAAAATCATGATCACAACGGTGCTGGCCACCGCCATGGGGAAGCCCATCCAGGCGGGTTCGAAGAAGCTCCAGCCCCGGAACCCTGCTTCCTGAAGGATGGAGCTGGTGGCCCCGCACATCCCGCTCCCCGCCACCGTCATGAGGCTGCCGAAGCCGATGCCGGCATACATGGGGAAAAAGATCCGGGACATGGAGATCCGGGAAGCGATGCAGATGCTGCAGATAATGGGATACAGAATCATCAGGGAGGCGGAGCCGCTGGCCACCGAGGACATGATCCAGCCGGCCAGCACGGCGGCCAGGCGCAGGCGGCTCTCGCCGGTGCCGGTCATCCGCACCAGCTTGTTGCCCAGCCACCCGGCGAACCCGGTGTGCATCATGCCGCCGCCGATGATCATCATGCTGATCATCAGCACGCAGGTGGAGGAGCTGTAGTAATTGAAAATCTCGTCGGCGGGCAGGATGCCGGAAACCCCCATCAGGATGGTGCCCACCACCGCCGTGACGGCGGTGGGGATTTTGGGGGCGAAGAACATGATAACGGTGACGATCAGAATTATGGTCGCGGTCAATGTCGGTGTCATCCCTAAATTTCCTCCTCAAACATGGTTCTTTTTCCGGGCGGGCGCTATTTGCCGGTGGAAAGGAAGGCCCGGAACTGCTCTGTCATGGCGTCGCAGAAGCTCCGCCACTCGCCGGGGTCGATGAAGGGGTTTCCGCCTTCGGGGCCGGCCAGCATGGCCTCCCGCTTCTTCAGGGTCTCGTTCTGGTGGGGGTGGTTGCCCAGGACAATGTCCACCTTCTCATCCCGGACCCGGGCAAAGGACCGGAGGAAGTCGTCCCGGACGGAGAGGGGCCGCCCCGCCTTCTCCAGGGCCTCCTTGTAGAGGGTGTTGAAGCCGGCCCCGCCGAAGTAGCCCACCCGGAGGGTCCTGTCCCCGTCCCGGATGTCGAAGAAGAAGGTCATGACCCCGTCGGAATGGCCGGGGGTCAGCAGGCAGCGGACGCTGGTGTTCCCCAGGGTGAACACCTCCCCGTCCTCCAGCAGGATGTCGGGGGTGAAGATGGGGGAATGCTTCCCTTCGCTGGCCT
Organism: uncultured Angelakisella sp.; assembly: GCA_904420255.1. Lineage (GTDB taxonomy): Bacteria > Bacillota > Clostridia > Oscillospirales > Ruminococcaceae > Angelakisella. The sequence continues at coordinate 1,908 of CAJFUT010000163.1, forward strand.
CCATATAGACCCGCTCCGGGTGGTCCCGCATCACCTCGGCCCCGGCCCGGCTGATGGCCAGCCTGGTGCCGAAGAGCTGGCGGAACTCGCAGGCGCCGCCGATGTGGTCGAAGTGCTCGTGGGAGTGGATGATCACCTTGACGTCGGCGGGGTTGAAGCCCAGCTCCCAGATGGCCTCCAGCATCAGGTGGGTGGTGCAGGGGAAGCCGCTGTCAAAGACCAGCAGCCCCTCCCCGGTGTCCACCAGGTGGGAGCAGACCTTCTGGTCCCCGATGTAGTAGAGGTTCCCGGCGATGCGGAAGGGCTTGAGATAGTACTTGGCGGGGTAGGCGTAGAAATCCAGGTTCTTGGTCTGCTGGATTTTCTCCAGCTCCTCATAGCTTTTCTGATATTTGGACAGGTCCATGGGGGTTCCTCCTTGTTTCCCGGCCCCGGGGCGCGGCCGGCATCCCGGGGTCTGCCTGGGGCTGTCCGGACAGCCCCCTGAAAACCGCCTGAAAACTTTTCCACATTTCCCAACTTTTCGGCGTTTTTCCTGTGATTTCACTATATCACCGGAAGAATCATAAATCAAATTCATAATTTTCATTTTTAAATAGCCAACGGCAATAAAAACAGCCATCCTTCCTAAGAAAGATGGCTGCTCTTTGTTAAAAACATCTAAAACGGGCTTTTATTGATAGGCCCGGCGCAGAAGCTCGATGAGATATTCCTGGGCCTCGTTGCGCCGGATGCCCCTGCGGGTGATGACGGCGGCCCGCTGGCGGGGGATGTCCCTCCTCCCCAGGGAGAGGTAACGCAGCTCCCTGGCGCTGGGGTAGGGCACCGAGGTGAAGATGGAAACCCCCACCCCTGCCTGGACCGCCGACATCACCGCCTGGATCCCCATCAGCTCCGCCACCACCCGGGGGCGCACCCCCACACTCTGGAAATAGCTCTCCGCCAGGCTGCGGCTCCGGGAGCCGATGGAGGGCAGGACAAAGGGCTCCTCCCGCCAGTCCTCCGGCGATATGACCGGGTACCGGAAGCCCTCCACCTGCCGGGCGGCCCCCGCCAGGGGACTGCCGGCGGGGACGGCCAGGGCCAGCTCGTCCTCCCCCAGGTATTCATACTCCAGGGCGGGCTGCTCCTCATCGTGGTTGGCCACCAGGATATCCAGCTCGTTATTGAGGATCATCTGCATCATCTGCTGGGTGTGGTGCATCCCCAGCAGCACCCGGACCCCCGGGTACCTGCGGCAGAACTGGGGCAGCACCGCCGTGACGATGTAATCCACCCGCCCGGCGGTGGCCCCCATGCGGATGCTGCCGCTGCGCAGGGCGGAAAGGTCCCGCAGCTCCTGCTCCAGCTGCTGGCTCAGCCGCAGGATGCTCTCCGCCCGGGCGATGTAAAGCTCCCCCGCCGGGGTGGGGAGGAACCGCTTCCCCACCCGGTAAAACAGGGGGGTGCCCACCTCCCCCTCCACCCGCTGGAGGAACTTTGTGAGGGTGGGCTGGGTGATATACAGGGCCTCGGCGGCCTTGGAGATGCTGCCCCACCGGGCGATCTCCGCCACATACTGAAAATCCCGAACATTGACCATCCCGCCCACCTCCTGAGGCAATTTTCTCACGGACATTCCGCCCTGCGGCCGGAAACGCGGCCTCCCGGACCCGCCGGAGAGCGGGGCAAAAACCAACGATTCACGAACCGCCGCTCACGGACATCCCTCCCTGCGGTCGGGAACGTGGCCTTGAAAGCCCCACCGGGGCTTTCATCCCGTTCGGGACCGGCCAGGCCG
>CAJFUT010000164.1 GCA_904420255.1 uncultured Angelakisella sp.
GCGTCGGACTGTGCTATAATCATGAAGCTGTATGCCGCCCGGGGGGCTTTCTGCCCGTTTTCCCGGCGCGGGGGAGGACAGGTTCCTCCCGGATTTCCCTGAATTTTTCGGAGGTGCTTTATGAGCGCGATTGAGATTATCGGCGCGGTTTTGATGATCGCCGTCAGCATTGTGGTCACCATCGCCATTATGTTCCAGAACCCCAAGGGGGACGGCCTGGCTTCCCTGGCCGGCGCCAGCTCCTTTATGAGCGGCGTCAAGGACCGGAGCGTGGACGCGAAGCTGAACCGGCTCATCAAAATCCTGGCGGTGGCTTTCTTTGTGATTACCATTGTTGTGTATGCTTTCGGCATCTATCTCTGATTTCCCCGCAGCACAAAAAGCCGTCTGGCGGACAGCCAGGCGGCTTTTCGTTTTTCCGGGCCCCGGGAGGGCGGCACATAAGCCAACCCCCGCCCTCAATAAGATAGTGTTGCGGCGCCGGCCCCCCGGAGGGGGCCGGTGCCCCGGGCCTGCCGCCGGGCGGCGCGGAGCTTTTTAGCAGCCGCAGCCGCAGCCGCAGTCGTTGGAGGCGGTGTCGCAGCCGCAGCCGTTGCAGCCGCAGCCATTGCCGATGCGGCTGGTGCCGAAGTTGCAGTTGGTGGCCAGGAACCAGACAATGATGAGCAGGATGATGGTTTCCTCGTCCAGACCGAAAAAGCTTCTGTTGCATCCGCAGTTACACATAATGTTCTCCATTTCTCCGTGCATCTCATTTTTGTTTGGACCCGCCGGCCTGACTGCACGGATGGCGGCGGGGCGGCCCGGCAGGCGGGAGGCGATACCGCCCGCTCTCCCCGGGTTCACCCCATACTATGTGCCCCCCGGAAGGTTGGTGACAAAGAAAAAATTCAGGGCCCGCCGGCCTTGGTAACTCCTGGCGGGCCTGCCCCCCGCGAATAAGAAAGCGCCGGCTGTCCAATGCTGATAACAAAAGCCGGCGTTCCCGCCCGCTCCGGCGGGGCGGGGGACGCCCGGGCATTATCACAGCGCCCGTCTCCCCAGGGGGCGGCGCCATGGACGGAGTGGGTTCCAATGTATAAATTCACCGGGTTCAGCACCAAAGCCAATAACGCCATCAATTTCGCCGTCCTTTCGGCGGAGCAGATGGGCCATACCTACGTGGGCAGCGAGCACCTCCTGCTGGGCCTCATGCGGGAGAGCACCGGGGTGGCCGCCATGCTCCTTTCCCAGAAGGGAATCCAGTACGACGCCCTTTGGGGTGAGGTGCTGCGGATGGTGGGGCAGGGCACCCTTTCCACCCTTTCCCCCAACGACTTCACCGTCCGCTGCAAGCGGATCCTGGAAAACGCCCTCCTGGAGGCCCGGATTTCGGGCCAGACCCTGGCGGGGACCGAGCACATCCTCCTCACCCTTCTCCATGAGCCGGAAAGCACCGCCATGGCGGTGCTGGCCCGGCGGGAGGCCGACTGCGCCGCCCTGGAGAAGGTGATCCGGGAGGTGGTGACAAACGACGTCTGCGAGCCGCCGGCGGAACGGGGCCGGGGCCGCGCCCCCAAAACGCCGCCCCGGCCGGCGCCCAGGACCAACAACCTGGACAAATTCGGCCGGGACCTCACCGACCTGGCCCGGATGGGGCGGCTGGACCCGGTGATCGGCCGGGAAAAGGAGATCCAGCGGGTGATCCAGATTCTTTCCCGCCGCACCAAGAACAATCCCTGCCTCATCGGCGAAACCGGGGTGGGCAAGACCGCCATTGTGGAGGGCCTTGCCCAGAGGGTCGCCGCCGGGGCCGTCCCCGGGAGCCTGGCGGACTGCCGGGTCATCAGCCTGGATATGACCTCCATGGTGGCGGGCACCAAGTACCGGGGGGACTTTGAGGAGCGGATCCGGGCCACCATCGAGGAGGTGCTGGCGGCGGGGAACATCATCCTCTTCATCGACGAGATCCACACCATTATGGGCATCGGCGCGGCGGAGGGGGCGGTGGACGCCGCCAATATCCTCAAGCCCCAGCTGGCCCGGGGGGAGCTGCAGCTGGTGGGGGCCACCACCATCTCGGAATACCGCCGCACCATCGAGAAGGACGGCGCCCTGGAGCGGCGGTTCCAGAGCGTCATGGTGGAGGAGCCCGCCCCGGAGGACGCCGAAACCATCCTCCGGGGGCTGCGGGAGCGGTATGAGCGCCATCACGGGGTCCGCATCACCAACGGGGCCATCCACAGCGCCGTGGCCCTCTCCCGGCGCTACCTCACCGACCGCTTCCTCCCGGATAAGGCCATCGACCTCATCGACGAGGCCGCCTCCCGCCTCCGGCTCCAGCTTCTGGAAGCCCCGGGGGAGGCCGCGCCCCAGGTGGACGAACGGGCGGTGGCCTCGGTGGTGGCCCAGATCACCGGCATCCAGGTGGAGCGGTTGGGCCGGGCCGAGGCGGAGCAGTGCCTGGACCTGGAGCAGCAGCTCCACCGCACCATGGTGGGCCAGGATGAGGCGGTGCGGCTGGTGGCCCGGGCCATCCAGCGCAACCGGGTGGGCCTGGGGGACCCCAGGCGGCCGGTGGGCTCCTTCCTCTTCCTGGGGCCCACCGGGGTGGGGAAGACCCACCTCTGCCGGGCCCTGGGTCGGAGCCTGTTCGGGGACAGCGACGGGGTCATCAAGCTGGATATGTCCGAATATATGGAGAAGCACAGCGTCAGCAAGCTCATCGGAGCCCCTCCCGGCTACATGGGCTATGAGGAGGGGGGCCAGCTCACCGGGCGGATCCGGAAAAAGCCCAATTCGGTGGTCCTCTTTGACGAGATCGAGAAGGCCCATCCCGACGTCTTCAACCTCCTCCTCCAGGTGCTGGAGGACGGGGAGCTCACCGATTCCCAGGGGCGCAAGGCCAACTTCCGCAACGCGGTCATCATCATCACCTCCAACGTGGGGGCCCAGTTTATCACCGAGGGGAAAAGCCTGGGCTTTGTCCCCGCCTCCCAGGGGGATTCCGGGCCCCGTCCGGCCTGGTACGGGGATGTGATGGCTCAGGTCCGCCGGACCTTCTCCCCCGAGTTCCTCAACCGCATCGACGAAACGGTGATCTTCCGCCGCCTTTCCGACGGGCAGCTCCAGGAGATCGCCGGGCTGCTGCTGGGACAGGTGGCGGAGCGGCTGGCGGGGCTGGAGGTGGAGATGGAGTACACCCCCGCCCTGGCGGCGGCGGTGGCCCGGAGCGCCAGCGGCAGCTCCTACGGCGCCCGCCCCATGCGACGGGCCCTCCGGGAGCTGGTGGAGGACCCCCTGGCGGAGCGGCTGCTGCGCCGGGAGATCGCCCCCGGGGATTCCATCCGCTGCGACCTCCGGGACGGGGCCCTGGTGGTGTCCCAGGCGGCAGCCCTCCTCCCCTGAGGGACCCGGCGAAGTCAAACAGTGGCAAAATAACGCGAAACATGGTATAATAGCCGCATAGCGGCTATTATACCATGTTTTTTTGCGCTGTCCTCCGCCCTGTTCCGGGCGTGCCGGGAGGGATCGGGCGGAGGGCGGCGCCAACCGAGGGGGCGGATGAAGATGACAATCGTGAATCTGGAGGCGGGGATGCCCACCGTGGAGGTGGCCAGGGCGCGGCTGAGCCAGTCCCTGCGCACCGCCAGGGCCTGCGGCACCAGGGTGGTGAAGGTGATCCACGGCTACGGCTCCACCGGCAAGGGCGGGGCCATCCGCTCCGCCGTCCGGCGGGACCTGGAGGAACGCCGCCGCCAGGGGCAGATCCGGCTCTTTGTCCCCGGCGACGAATTCTCCCCCTTTTATGAGGACGCCCGTCAGGCGGTCTGCCTCTTCCCGGAGCTGGCGAAGGACCGGGATTACGCCCGGACCAACCAGGGCATCACCATCGTGGTGCTGTAGCCGCCGGCAGGGAAGGGGGGGAGCGCCGTGGCAAAGAGATGGAAGCCGGCCTGCGGGGTCCTCTGCGGCCTTCTGCTGGTGTGGGGGCTGCTGGTGTGGCTGGCCAGGTCCCACCCGGACCAGGTGGAGCGGTGGTACAGCCAGGGCTTTTACCAGGATTGGGCGGGGCTGCTCCTTTCGGTCACCTCCCGGGTGCCATTCTCCCTGGCGGAAATCCTGGTGATCCTGGCGGGGCTGGCGGCCCTGGTGTGGCTGGCCTCCCTGATCCGGGCGGCGGTCCGGGAAAAGGGGAAGCGCCTGGCGGCGGCGGGGCGGCATCTCCTGGCGGGGGGAGCGGCCCTCTCCCTGGTGGCGATGCTGTTCCTCATGGGGGGCGGCCTCAATTACTACCGGTATACCTTCACCCAGCACAGCGGCCTTGTGCTGGAGCCTTCGTCGGTGGAGGAGCTGGCGGACCTCTGCCGGGAACTGGCGGCGGATGCCAGCGCCCTGCGGGAGGGGCTGCCGGAGGACGGGGCGGGGGTGAGCCTCCTCACCCAGTCCCATGGGGAGCTGGCCCGGACCGCCGCCGACAATTACCGCCTTCTCATGGAGCAGGCCCCGGAGCTTGAGGGCCTTTTTGACCTGAGCACCCGCTGCCGGGTGAAGCCGGTGTTCTTCTCCGAGGCCATGTCCTATATGGAGATCGTGGGGGTGTTCTTCCCCTTCACCCTGGAGGCCAATGTCAACGTCCACACCACCGATTTTGACATCCCCTTCGCCGCCTGTCATGAGCTGGCCCACATCAGCGGCTTCATGCGGGAGGACGAGGCCAACTTCCTGGCCTATGCCGCCTGCCGGGCCTCGGAGGACGGCTTCTTCCGCTACAGCGGCGCCGCCACCGCCCTCATCCACGCCACCAACGCCCTCTACAGCCGGGATTACGGCCTCTACCAGGAGGTGATGTCCGGCCTCAGCGACGGGGTGCGCCGGGACCTGGCCGCCAGCTCCGCCTATTACAACGCCCATCACACCTCCTTCGGGGAGTTCTCCACCCAGGTCAACGACACCTACCTGCGGGTGAACAACCAGTCGGACGGGGTGGACAGCTACGGCCGGATGGTGGACCTGCTCCTGGCCGACTACCGCCAGCGCCACGGGCTGGATTGACGCCCTGTTACCAATAAAAAAATCCCCTCGTCAAGCGGGGGGCTCATAAGAAAGCTTTGGTTTTTCTGCGCCAGCAGAAAAACCGCGAAGCGCCAGGAATCCAGAAAAAAGGCCAACTGCAAGGCGCCGGCCCGCAGGCATCCTTGGTGGATGGCAAGGGACGGCAACACCGCAGATGGCCGTTTTTTCTTGGTTTTCCCGGCAAAGCTTTCTTATGGGCACACC
>CAJFUT010000165.1 GCA_904420255.1 uncultured Angelakisella sp.
CCGGGACCCCGCCGCCCTGGACCTGGGGCGGCTGGGGCCGGCGGTCCAGGCCCTCCCCCTTTTCCCCCAGGGGGTGAACGTGGAGTTTATCCGGATGGAGGGCCCCCGGGCCCTTTCCATGCGGGTATGGGAGCGGGGCAGCGGGGAAACCTGGGCCTGCGGCACCGGCGCCTGCGCAGCGGCGGCGGCCGCGGTGGAGCTGGGCCTCTGTCCCGCCGGGGAGGAAATCCGGGTCCGCTGCCGGGGCGGGGAGCTTTCCATCCTCTGCCGGGAGGACGGGACGCTGGCCATGGCCGGGCCCGCCGTCACCGTCTTTTCCGGGGAGTACCCCTGGCCGGCGCCGTAAGGGCGCAGATGGAGAAGGGCGGCGGTACAAGGTGCCGCCGCCCTTCTCCATCCACAGGGGCTTTCGTCAGGGCCGGGATTTCTTCTGCTCCTCCCGCTGCTCCTGCTCCTTCCGCAGCCGTTCCTTGGCCTCGGCGACGGTTTCCCCTTCCCTGGTCAGGTAGGCCTCCACAAATTTATCCTCGATCTTGGTGTAGCCCTCTACCACCTTGTCCTGGATTTTGCCGCAGCCGTCCACAACGCCCTTCTCGATTTGGGAAAAGCCCCGGGTGACGGTTTCGGTGATGGCCTCATTGGTCTCTACAAGCTTTGATTTCGGCATAATTTTTCTCCTTTCCTGCCTTTGATGATCATGGAAATTCCCAGCAGCAGCACAAAGAGGCAGACCCCGGCGCCGGTGAGGGCGTTCATCAGATGGATATTCCCGGCGCTCATGGCGCCGAAGGACACCAGCATGGACCGCTGGAGGGTCAGGACCGACGCTGCCACCTCGGCATAGCTGATCCCCCGGATCGCCGCCAGCAGGGGCGATGGGTTGCGGCGCTGCCGGACCGCCCGGACAACCGCCGCCGTGATTTTGTAGAAGGTGTAGGCGGCGATGGTGATCATGACGATCTCGCCATACCTGACGGCGATATTCCGGGACAGGCTGAGATAGACAACTGCCGACAGGATCACGCTCAGCAGCGCCAGCAGCACGCCGGTCAGCTCCATGACAAAATATTCCCGGCTCACCGGGGCCTCGCCGCCCCTGCGCCCGCAGAGCACGGCGGCGAACCGCATGGCGGCCAGCACCCCGTAAAAGGCGCACATGGTGATCAGCCACAGGGACATCCCCAGGATGCCCAGCACGCCGTGGTAGAGGGCGTAAAGGAGGTTGCACCCCAGGGAAACGGCCGCGAAAAAAACCGCACGGCGGCGCCGGTCCTCCAGCACCCATCTGCCGATCCTGGTCCGGGCCAGCAGGGGGGCGGCGGACTGCCTCAGCCTCACTCCCGGATGCCCTTGGTCAGGGGGATCAGGCAGAGGAGGACCACAATGCCGGCAAGGCCGATGACGATGCCGGAAACCATCCTCCCCCAGACCATGGTAAAGCACATCCCCACCCCCAGGGCCAGGGCGCCGGCGATGCCCACGGCGATGGTCAGCACCGCCCTGCCGGAAACCCGGATGGGGGCCTTATGCTCCATCCGCCTCCAGATCAGCAGGGTCACCAGGGCCAGCGCCAGGCCCACGCCGCCGAACACCACCCCCGGCTGGAAGGCATTCCACTCCGGGATCAGGGCCATGCACATCCCCAGGGCGAAAAACACGCCGCTGACGGTACCCAGGGTCAACGCGACAAAACTGCTCTTTTTCATGACAAATACCTCCTGAAATTCATTAAACCAACTGTTGTTGTTTTATTGCATCTATAGTATAATGAATCCGGAGGTCAAAAACAATCATCAATTTATCAACAGATGTTGAGATAAAGGAGTTTTTCGATGAACACGCCCAACAATAAGCGGAAGAAAGAATCCATCGCCCGGATCGAGCAGGTGTTTATCGACCTGCTGCAAACCAAGGAGCTGGGCGAGATCAGCGTATCGGAGCTCTGCAAAAAGGCCGGGCTGAACCGCACCACCTTCTACGCCAACTACCAGGACGTCTATGAGCTGGCCGACTCCATCCGGGACAAGCTGGAAAGCAATGTGCGGGAGCTGTACCGGGAGGAGATCACCCAGGGCTTCAACAGCAACGATTACCTGAAGCTGTTCCGGCACATCCGGGACAACCAGATTTTTTACAAGACCTACTTCAAGCTGGGCTACGACAACCAGTACAAAATCTTCACCTACGACAGCGCCCTCGCCCGGCAGCATTTCCAAAACCGCTTTGTGGAGTACCACATGGAGTTTTTCAAAAGCGGCATCACCCGGATCATCAAAATGTGGCTGGAAAGCGGCTGCCGGGAAAGCCCCGAGGATATGTTCGAAATCATCCAAAGCGAATACCGGGGCCGGGAGGAGTTCTTTTCCCAGCAGGAACCCGGGCAGGGCGGCTGACCGCCCAGCCGGCGCCCCCGGGTTGGGGGACGGAATATATGGAATACATGAAGTCCAAGTAAAGGCAAAAGGTCCTGGCGAAACCACCGGGGCCTTTCCCTCTTTGTCCAGCGCCTTGTTCCAGCCAAAATCAAACCCACGTATTCGCTCAAGGCAAAAAACGGGGAGCAGATGGAAAACCATCCGCCCCCGGGAAAGGGATTCAGCCCCGGCCGCAATTGCGGCGCTGGGTGTTGATCTGACGCTGGGCGCTCTGGAGATTGCCCCCGGTGCGGGTGGGGCGGGCGCCGGGGTCGAAATAGGTGACAAACTTCACCGAATACATATCGCAGACCACCGAGGTCCCGCTGCTCTCGTCATACAGCACCAGCCAGGAAACCCCCACGGCGGTGAGGACCCCCTCCTTGCGCACAATATTCTGGGTCCCCACCAGGAATTCCACCACCACATAGTTGCCCACCGAAAGGGCGATGATCTCCTGGATCGATTCAGGATCCACGCCGTTGGAATTGATCTGGCCCCCCGTCTGGCCCGCCGGCATCCCCTCGAAGGGGACGGCGCCGCCGCTGTTTTCTTCCATGCTCGCTCCTCCTTAAGTATCGTTGTAGGCCGGCGTGGGGTCGTAGAAGCAGTGGTCGCCGA
>CAJFUT010000166.1 GCA_904420255.1 uncultured Angelakisella sp.
GACGGCAGCCGGGTCACCTTCGACCAGGTGGCCGGCGCCGACGAGGAGAAGGCGGAACTTCAGGAGATTGTGGAGTTCCTCAAGAACCCGGAAAAGTTCAACGCCCTGGGGGCCCGGATCCCCAAGGGGGTCCTGCTGATGGGCCCTCCCGGGACGGGCAAGACCCTTCTGGCCAAGGCGGTGGCGGGGGAGGCGGGAGTGCCCTTCTTCTCCATCTCCGGCTCCGATTTTGTGGAAATGTATGTGGGCGTCGGCGCCTCCCGTGTCCGGGACCTGTTTGAGCAGGCCAAGAAAAACGCCCCCAGCATCATCTTCATCGACGAGATCGACGCCGTGGGCCGCCACAGAGGGGCGGGCCTGGGCGGCGGCCACGACGAGCGGGAGCAGACCCTGAACCAGCTCCTGGTGGAGATGGACGGCTTTGGGGCCAACATGGGGGTCATCGTCATCGCGGCCACCAACCGCAAGGACATCCTGGACCCCGCCCTGATGCGCCCCGGCCGGTTTGACCGCCATATCACCGTCAACTATCCCGACGTCAAGGGCCGGGAGGAGATTCTGAAGGTCCACACCCGGAACAAGCCCATCGGCCCCGACGTGGACCTGCGGGTCATCGCCAAGACCACCGGCGGCTTCACCGGGGCGGATTTGGAAAACCTCACCAACGAGGCCGCCCTTCTGGCCGCCCGGAAGAATAAAAAGGCCATCACCATGGAGGAAATCGAGGAGGCCACCATCAAGGTCATCGTGGGGCCGGAAAAGCCCTCCCACGTCATCACCGAGAAGGAGCGCCGCCTCACCGCCTACCACGAATCCGGCCACGCCGTCGTCACCTACAACTGCCCCACCCAGGACAAGGTCCATCAGGTTTCCATCATCCCCCGGGGCGGCGCCGGCGGCTTCACCCTGAGCCTGCCGGAGAAGGACGTCATGTATATGACCAAGAAGGAGATGGAAGAGGAGGTTTGCACCCTCCTGGCCGGCCGTGTGGCGGAAAGCCTCATGCTGGACGACATCTCCACCGGGGCCAGCAACGACATCGAACGGGCCACCAAGATCGCCCGGGCCATGGTCACCCGCTACGGCTTCAGCGAGCGGCTGGGCACCATGGTCTACGGCAAGGACCAGAGCGAGGTCTTCCTGGGGATGGAAATGACCCAGGACCGGGGCTATTCCGAGGAAGTGGCCGGCATCATCGACGAGGAGGTCCGCCGCATCATCGACACCGCCCAGGCCCGGGCCACCCAGATCCTGGAAAACAACAAGGAGAAGCTGGAGGAGCTGAGCCAGTACCTCCTGGAGTTCGAGAAGATCGACGGCGAGGTGTTCCAGCGCCTCATGGACGGCAGCAGCACCCTGGAGGAGCTGGTGGCCGAAACCGAGAAGGAGAACGCCGTCAAGGCGGAGAAGGCCAAAAAGGCCCGGGAGGCCCAGGAGGCCGCCCAGAGGGCCCGGGAGGCGGAGCAGCCCCCCGCCGGGCACCGCCCCCACTTCACCCCGCCCTTTGTGGGAAGGCCCCAGCAGCCTCCCCGCACCCCCTACACCCCCCAGGAGCAGCCTCCCCGGGAGGATGGGGGACAGGATCCCCAGGATCCCACCCAGCAGCCCCCTCAGCAGTAATCCGGCCCCGCCGGAAAAAGCGCCCCCTTCCGCCGTTGTGCGGGAGGGGGCGCTTTGCCGTGCCGCCGGCTCTGGTTCCAGGCCCCTGGTATGAGCGGATGGCTTCGGCCTGCATGGGACGCGGGCGGGGGCCTGATGCCGCATTGCTGCCCCGGGCCTTTTGTTCCGGGAAGGCCACGGCCTGGGGAGTTTCTCTCCTAGGGGCAAAAAAGGGCCTCCCCCGGGGAATAGGGGGAAGCCCTTCGACAAGGAGGAAGGCAGATTTTACATGGCCTCGGTGGCCAGGGACGCTTTGTTTTCCATGGCGGAAAGGGTATAGATGACAAAGTTGGTGAAGGCCTCGGCGGTGACGCCGCGGTTATCCGAGGCGCAGCCGTATTTCTTGTCGGCGGCGCAGCGGTCCAGGGCCGCCTCCAGCAGGTCCGCCTTTTCCCCGAAGCCGATGTGGCGCAGCATCATGGCGCTGGCCCGCATCAGGCTGGTGGGGTTGGCGTAATGCCCCCGGCCGCTGGCCATCAGGTCCGGGGCGGAGCCGTGGATGGCCTCGAACATGGCGTACCGCTTGCCCAGGTTGGCGGTGCCGGCGGTGCCCAGGCCCCCCTGGAGCTCGGCGCCGATGTCGGTGATGATGTCGCCGTAGAGGTTGGGCAGCACAAAGACGCTGAGGCCCTTGACGTAGTTGTCGTTGATGAGCTTGGCGGCGCAGACGTCGATGAGCCGCTCATCCAGGGCGATGCCGGGGTAATCCTCCTTCACCCGGCGGCAGGCCGCCAGGAAGTTGCCGTCGGTGGTTTTGACGATGTTGGCCTTGGTCACCACGCAGACCCGGTCCTTGCCGTTCTGCTTGGCGTACTCGAAGGCGGCCCGGGCGATGCGCTCGGAGCCCTGGCGGGTTTCCACCACGAAGTCGATGGCCAGGTCGTCGGTGACCTGGATGCCCTTGCTGCCCCAGAGGTAGGCTCCCTCGATGTTTTCCCGGAAGAAGGCCCAGTCCACGTTCCGGGAGGGGATTTTCACCGGGCGCAGGTTGGCGAAAAGGTCCAGGGCCTTGCGGATGGTGAGGTTGGCGCTGGGCAGGTTGGGCAGGCCGTCCCCGGCCTGGGGGGTGGCGGTGGGGCCTTTGAGGAGGACGTGGCAGGCCTTGATCTCGGCCATGACGTCGTCGGGCACCGACTGCATCTTGGCCACCCGGTTCTCCAGGGTCAGGCCCTCGATCTCCCGCAGCTCCACCCGGTGGGAGGCGATCTCATCCTCCAGCAGATGGGAGAGGACCCGCTTGGTCTGTTCCATGATCACCGGGCCGATGCCGTCCCCGGCAGCCAGCCCCACCACGATGGTGTCCAGCTTGGAGTAATCCAGGAAATCCTCGGCAGCCTTCATCTCCTCGATACGCTGCAGCTCCTGGGCGATCAGATCCTGGAGGTGGTTCAGGTAGGTGTAATCAGTGTTCATGGCGGATCCTCCTTTGGGATGGGTGGACTTTGAGAATTTTCCTATGCTTTATTGTAAAACTTTCCAGCGGTAAAAGCTATTGACATAATTACAAAACATCCTGCAGCTAAAGGCGACAACTTTGTTTAAAATGAAGCGCGCCAATAAAATCATTCATAATATATCGGAAAACTGCGGGAATGTTCGGCTAAAAATGAAGGAAACATATGTTTTCATTCAATGTGCGCGGACGGAATGCAGGAACAAAATAAATTTCTTCAACAGATGGGCGTTCCTCCGGACAGAGAAGAAGGCGGCCTCCGCGGCCGCCCCCCGGGAGCACCCCCGCCGGCCCCTAGGCCAGGCCCAGGAGCCGGACGGCGGCGGTGAACAGGAGGCAGAGGAGCATCCCGGCGGCGGTGGGGATCAGCGCCGCCAGGGCGGTCCACCGGAGGCTCCCGGTTTCCTTGCGGATGGTGAGGCAGGTGGTGGAGCAGGGCCAGTGCATCAGGGAAAAAAGGATCACCGACACGGCGGTGGCCCAGGTCCAGCCGTTTTGGACCAGAAGGGCCCGGAGCTGGGCGGTGCTTTCCATTTCCAGGATGCTCCCCGCCGAAAGGTAGGCCATGATGATGATGGGGAGGACGATCTCGTTGGCGGGGAAGCCCAGGATGAAGGCCAGGAGGATCACCCCGTCCATCCCCAGCAGCCGCCCCAGGGGGTCCAGGAGGCCGGCGCAGCGCTGGAGCAGGGTAGCGTCCCCCAGGGTGACATTGGCCATGAGCCAGATCACCAGCCCCGCAGGGGCCGCCACCGCCGCGGCCCTCCCCAGGACAAAGAGGGTGCGGTCCAGGATGGAGCGCACCAGCACCCTGCCCACCTGGGGCCTGCGGTAGGGGGGCAGTTCCAGGGCAAAGGCGGAGGGCATCCCCCGGAGCAGGGTGGCGGAAAGGAGCCGGGAAACCAGCAGGGTGGCGGCGACCCCCAGCAGGATCACCCCGGTGAGGGCGGCCGCCGCCAGGAGGGAGGGCCAGAACCCCTCCCCAGGGATGAAAAAGAGGGAGATCATCAGGATCAGCGTCGGGAAAGCCCCTCCCGGGGAAGGGAAACTTTTTCCGCCGGCTTTCCGTCCCCCCGGACCAGGAGGCGGAGGCGCCCCCGCCGCCAGACGGCCCGCTCCACCAGCAGCCCCGCCAGCTCCCGCCGCTCCCGGGGGTCCAGCAGGGGGAGGGCCTCCCGGAGGGAGGCGGGCAGCGCCGGGCCGGTTTCCCCGCCTTCCCCCGCCCCGGCGGGCTCTTTCTCCAGCCGGGCCATTTCCTGTTCCAGCTCCTCCATCCTGGCCCCGATGCGCCGCGCTACCGGGGCGCTGCCCCCGGCGGCCGCCAGGGCCGCCAGAAGGCCCTCCATTTCCCGGCGCTTTTTTTCCAGCAGCCCCTGCCGGGAGGCTGGGAGCCCGGCCCTGGCCTCCAGCCGGCCCGCAAGCCCCTCCAAAAGGGGGAGGGCCTCGGGCAGCTCCTCCGGCAGCCGGGCCAGGAGGGCCTCCCACATCGCCTGGTCGGCCCGGGGGCCGTTGAGGTTCCGGCAGCCGCAGGAGCCGGGGTGCCGGAGCTTGGCGGAACAGATATAGTCAAAGACCGCCGGGCTGCCGCTGCGGCGCTTGGCGGTCATGGGGGCGCCGCACTCCCCGCAGAAGATCCGGCCGGACAGGAGGGAGCCGCCCAGGTTCCGGGGGACGGGGGAGGGATTGCTTTCCGCCCGCTGGGCCAGGAGCCGCTGGACCGCGATCCAGTCGGCCCCGCTGACCACGGCGGGGTGGAGCCCCGGGGCCACAATCCATCGGGAGGGGTCGAAGCGGGATTCCCCTTTCCCGCCGCCCCGCTTGTTGTAGGCCGCCAGCCCCCGGACGGAGGAGCATTCCTCCGGGGAAAAGCAGACCTCCGCCCCCAGGCCCAGGAGGTATTCCCGGGCGTCGGTGTCGGCGGCGCAGTAGACGGGGTTGCGGAGGATATCCTTGACCCCGGGGAGGGAGTAGGGCCTGCCGCTGCGGTTTTTCACCCCGGCCCCCTCCAGCCAGAGGGCCGTCCCCCGGAGGGAGCCCAGTTCCAGGTACTTGCGGAAAAGGGCCGCCACCGTTTCCAGCTCCCCGGGCTCCGGCGCCAGCCGGAAGAAGGTCCGGGTCCCTCCGCCGGGGCCGGGTTCCTGCTGGGGCTGGCTGCGGTAGCCGGTGGGGGCGGGCCCGCCCAGCCACCGGCCGCTCCGGGAGAGCATCCGCATATTGTCCCGGACCCGCTGGGCGATGGTTTCCCGCTCCAGCTGGGCAAAGACGCTGGCGATGTACATCATGGCCTTCCCCATGGGGGTGGCGGTGTCAAACTGCTCCCGGACGCAGATGAGGGACACCCCCCGCTCCATCAGCTCCTCCGCCAGGGGGGCGAAATCCCCCACCCGCCGGCTGATGCGGTCCAGCCGGTAGCAGACGATGGCGGAAAGCTCCCCCGCCCGGGCCCGGGCCAGCATCCGCTGGAACTGGGGCCGCTCCAGGTCCCGGCCGGAGAAGCCCTCGTCCTCGTAGACCAGGATCTCCGCCTCCTCCCCTCCGGGGATCCGCTCCCGGATATAGCGGCGGCACATTTCCACCTGGTTTTCCACCGAGTCCCCCCGGCCGGTGCTCACCGATTTGCGGCTGTAGACGGCGATTTTCATGGCCCTTCCCCCTTCTGGTTATGAAGTATGGGGAAGGGGGCGTGGATATTCCCGGCCGCCGCATAGGACGGCCTCCCCGGGCCATAGGCTGTGCCGGGGAGGCGATGACATGAAGCGGGACCCCATAGAGGCCCTGGAAATCGAGGAAGCGCCCCTGCCGCCGGGGGAGCCCCTTTCCCTCCGGCTGGCCCGGTGGTATGTCCGGCTGGTGGAGCGGCGGCTGGAGGAATCGGAACTCTCCCCGGCGGGGCGGGCGGAGGCAGCGGCGGCCCTGGCGGAGCGGCTCCGGATGGCGGAAAAGGGGAGAAGGTAAAACCGGATGGGAAAACCGGATGGGCCGGCGGCGCGCCGGGAGGGAAGCCGGAGGCGGCGCACAGCCGTTCCGCCGTGCTTTCGCATAACAAAAAGCGGGGTACAGCGCAGGGCGCCGTACTCCGCTTTTTTGCAGGGTCAGGGGATCAGTCGTCCCAGCCCATCAGCTCCAGGGCGTTTTCCAGCAGGTCCATCTGCCAGTCCAGCTCCTCGGACCGGGAAACCAGGTCGGTCTGCTGGGTCACAAAGGTCTGGCGGTCGATTTCGCCGGTGAGATACTGAAGCTCCAGCCGGTCCTCCTCCAGCTCCAGGGAGTCCTCCTGCTGCTCCAGCTCCCGAAGCTGGGAAAGCAGCTCCTCCAGGGTGCCGGTGGGAAGGTCGGTCTGGGGCCGCAGCTGGCGGAGCTGGATTTCCAGCTCATTTTCCCGCAGCTCCAGCTCCCGCTCCTGGCTGGCAAGGTCCGCCATCCGGGTCTGGAAATCCGCCTGGGCCACCTGGCCGATGCGGAAATCCGCCTCCAGCAGCTCCTCGTCCAGGTCCAGGGCGTCCAGCTCCGCCTTGACGCTGTAAAGCTCCGCGGCGGTGTCGTCAAGGCTTTCCGGCAGGGGCTCGCTCTGGGCGGCGGCGCTCCCGGAGGAGGCGCTTTCGGAGGAGGCCGGGGCGGATTCCCCGGAGGACGGGGCGGCGGAGGAGCTCTGGGCGGGCTCCGAGGAAATCTCCTGGGTCATGTGGCTGGAGGAGGAGGACTGGGGGGCGGTGGCGCAGCCGGCCAGCAGAAGGGCGGCGGCCAGGAGAGGGGCGGAAAATTTCAGCATGGATTTCATCATGGTGGTCAGCTCCTTTGTAAAGTTCGGGTTGGCGCCGGGGCGCTTGTTTTTTCCTGATGCTGCTATGATAGCAGAAAAAGATGAAAATAAAATGAGAACCGGCGGGGGATGGGCGAGAGAGCCGTTATACGCCCCCCGGGGCGGGAAGTCCGGCGTGCCCGGCTGTTTTCAGTATACCAGCGAAAAATGAAAAGGAAAGGAGAACGGGACAGGTTGTTTTAATTTCCTTTTCATGTTACCTTAGTATTATAACAGCAGACGCTGAAGATGCAAGGGGGTATGAGAAATGCGGCTTTTGGTTGCCGAGGATGAGGAGGAGCTGCTGGAGGTGACGGTAAAGCGCCTCAAGGCCGAGGGCTACGGGGTGGACGGCTGCTCCGACGGGGAGGACGCCGCCTATTATCTGGAAAGCGCCGACTACGACCTGGCGGTGCTGGACATCATGATGCCCAAAAAGAGCGGCATCCAGGTGCTGCGGGAGCTGCGGGCCCGGGGGGACGCCACCCCGGTGCTGCTCCTCACCGCCCTGGACGCGGTGAGCGACCGGGTGGCGGGGCTGGACGCCGGCGCGGACGATTACCTCACCAAGCCCTTTGCCTTTGACGAGCTGCTGGCCCGGGTGCGGGTGCTGCTGCGGCGCCACTCCTCCGAGAAGAGCGACCAGCTCACCCTGGGGGACCTGACCCTCACCCTTTCCACCCGCTCGGCGCGCCGGGGCGGGCGGGACATCTCCCTCTCCGCCAAGGAATTCGCCCTGCTGGAATACATGATGCGCAACCAGGGGGCGGTGCTGACCCGGGAGCAGCTGGAAAACCACGTCTGGGACTACGGCTTTGAGGGCGGGAGCAACATTGTGGACGTCTATGTGCGCTACCTGCGGCGGAAGATCGACGAGCCCTTTGAAAAGAAGCTGATCCACACCGTCCGGGGTATGGGCTACGCCCTCCGGGAGGAGCCATGAGGCGGCTGTCCATCAAGGCCCGGGTCACCCTCTGGTACACCGGGCTGCTCCTCCTGCTGCTGGTGCTGGGGACGGCCTACCTCCTGGCCTTCTCCGACCAGATCACCAGCCGCCAGCTCCGGGATTCCCTCCAGGAAAGCGTTTCCGAGGCGGTGAAAAACGCCCAGTTCGACCACGGGGAGCTGGAGGACGAGGACATCGATTTTTACCGGAACGGGGTGTCGGTTTTCCTTTATGACACCTCGGGCCGGCTCCTGGCCCCCCGGGTGAACCAGGGCATCCAGGTCAACGCCGTCCTGGAGGACCAGCAGGTCAAGACGGTGGAGGGGGCCAGCGGCCGGTGGATGGTCTACGACCTTTACGCCGAGCAGGACGGCACCGGCTTCTGGGTCCGGGGGATGGTTTCCCTCTCCGGCACCCAGGGGGTTATCCGGCGGATGCTCCTCCTGGCCCTCATCGGGGTGCCGGGCTTCGCCCTCATCGCCGCCCTGGGGGGGTGGCGGATCACCCGGCGGGCTTTCCTCCCGGTGGCGGCCATGGCGGAAACCGCCGGCTCCATCACCACGGGGAACGACCTTTCCCTCCGGGTGCCGGACGACGGCTCGGGGGACGAGCTTTCCCGGCTGGGGCGGACCATCAACTCCATGCTGGAGCGGCTGGAGGATTCCTTCCGGCGGGAGCGGCAGTTTTCCTCCGACGCCTCCCATGAGCTGCGCACCCCCACCTCGGTAATCATCTCCCAGGCGGAATACGCCCTCAGCCCCGGCACCTCCCCCGAGGAGAGGGAGAAGGCCCTGGGCTCCATCCTGCGCCAGGCCCGGCGGATGTCGGTGATGCTGGGGCAGCTCCTGATGCTGGCCCGGGCGGAGAACGGGAAATTCCGCCCCGACCGGGAGCGGATCTGCTTCAGCGAGCTTTGCGAGATGGTGGCCCTGGAGCTGGAGGACTCGATGGAAAAGCGGGAGCTGGCCCTGACCATGGAGCTGGAGCCGGAAATCTATGTCCAGGGGGACGAAACCCTCCTGATGCGGATGGTCACCAACCTCCTCCAGAACGCCGCCGCCTACAACCGCCCGGGCGGCCGGGTGGCCCTGCGGCTCCGGCGGGAGGGGGAGGGCTGCCTCCTGGAGGTGGAGGACACCGGCGTAGGCATCGCCCCGGAGGACCTGGAGCGGATCTGGGACCGCTTTTACCGGGCAGACCCCTCCCGGAGCGGGGAGGGAACCGGCCTGGGCCTGCCTATGGTGAAGTGGATCGTCCAGCTCCACGGCGGCAGGGTGGAGGTCCGGAGCGCCCCCGGGGAGGGCAGCGTTTTCCAGGTCCGCCTCCCGGCGGGCTAGGGCCCGCGGCCATGTCCGTGAGAGAAGTGCCTACATGGCGGTAAGTGGTGCCCCGCTCTCTGGCGGGCTTCGCCCGTACAGTTCGATTCTATCTCAGTTTGAAAAAGACAGTAAAATCCTGGAAGCCGAAGGCTGGAAGGATTTTCGTGCCAGCGGGGGCTGCCCCGCCCGCTCTTTGGGGGCCCGAAAGGGCCCCCACCCGGGCCGAGAACTTTCTGCGGAAAGTTCGCCCCTTCGGGGCGGGTCGGCCCTCATGGGGGGACCAGTCCCCCCATGTACCCCCCTGCCCTCCGGGGGGGATTTCAATTTCCGCAGCCCGGAGGGCGAAGGAAATTGCGAGCCTGCGGGGGCCACCCCGCCCCAGC
>CAJFUT010000167.1 GCA_904420255.1 uncultured Angelakisella sp.
AAGGAGAAGCAGAACATCTTCTTCAACAGCGCCACCCACCAGCTCAAGACCCCCCTCACCTCCATCATCGGCTACTCCGAGATCATCCAGCGGATGAGCCGGGACGAGGACATCACCCTCAGCGCCAAATATATCCAGGAGGCGGGGCAGCACCTTCTGGCGGTGGTGGAGAACATCATCAACATCTCCCGCTTCCAGCGCACCGAATATGAATTTTCCCCCACCTGGTTCCAGCTGGGGGACCTCTGCGAGGAATGCCGCACCCTCCTGCTGCCCCGGCTGGAGCGCAGCGGCATCGCCCTCAGCTGCCACTGCATCCCCACCGAGGTCTACTACGACCGGGACCGGATCAAGGAGGTGCTGCTGAACCTGCTGGACAACTGCATCCTCCACAGCGGCTGCACCCAGATCACCATCACCTCCGCCACCCTGCCGGTGCGCCTGACGGTGGAGGACAACGGCTGCGGCATCGGCGAGGAGCAGCTGGACCGGATCTTCCAGCCCTTCTACCGCTCCTCCTCCAGCCCCGGGGGCAGCGGGCTGGGGCTCTCCATCTGCCGGGAGATCATGAAGGCCCAGGGCGGGGACGTGGAAATCCTTTCCGCCCCCGGCTCCGGCACCAAGGTGATCCTTTATTTCCAGGACCGGAATCAACCCCAGAGCTGGTACGGCACCATGGCCCGGCGCATCTGAACCGGCAAGAGCTTATGAAAGGAGGCGCCCTATGTCCTCGCCCCTTCTGCGCAGGATCATCCTGACGGCCTATGTGGCGGTGATGGTGCTGGCCAGCCTTTTCATCATCAGCCGCACCTTTTCCGACGGCGACATGGTGCAGATCGACGACCGGGAGGCGGTGATGCGCCGCCGCACCACCGGGGTGCTGGTTTCCCTGACGGTGGACGACCCGGTCTGGGAGCCCGTCACCATCTCGGACCAGGAGTATCTTTTCAACCTGAGCCAGCAGATCAACGCCCTGCCCCGGGTGGAGGGGCAGTTCCCGGGGGAGGGCCAGGAGAAGCTCTCCGGGGTCATGGAATTCGCCAACGGCAGCCGGGAGGAGTACTCCATCAGCACCGTCCTCACCATCGGCCAGACGGTGTACTACAGCGACGAGGTGGAGGAGGCCCTCCAGGAGATCCGCCAGGACCTGGCCGCCCGGCTCTACACCCCCGGGAACCTTTCCCACCTCCTTTCCGCCGGCCCCGGCGTGATCCTGGAGAACGGCTCCCTCTCGGCGGCCCTGTCCCCATCGGAAACCGGGCGCCTCTGCCAGGCGGTCCAGGCGGGGGAGGTGGTGGAAAACCCCCAGGAGGTGAGCCAGACGGTGGCGGACCTCTCCCCCCGGTTCACCATCCGCCTCCAGGACGCCTCCGGCACCGACCGCCTCCGCCTTTCGGTCTACGCCAACGAGTCCATCCTGGTTTACAACACCTATTCCTCCGGCCAGCGCCTGGTCCTCTGCTTCAGCGGGGAGCTGGTGCCCCTCTGCCAGGAGCTGCTGGCGGGGGATTGACAAAACCCTCGCAAAACCACAAAACCGGGGCCCGGGCAGCGGTTTGCGCCGCCGTCCGGGCCCCGGTCTTTTCGCGGCGGGCCGCCCGCCTGTGAAGCCTTATCCCTCCGGCCCCTGGGCGGGGCGGGCCAGCAGCAGGGGCTGGCCGTTCACCTGCTCGATCTGCCAGACCCGGCCGAGGTCCGGTGCCACGGCGAACAGGTCGCCGGAATCGTAGCCCTCGGGGGTCACTCCCCGGAAGGTGGGGCAGAGGAGGCCGTCCACCTCCCGGTCCTCCCCGGGGACCAGCTCCGCGGTCATGGAGGAAAGGAGGCCGTTCTCTCCGGCGAATTCCTCCAGAAGGGCCAGGGTTTCCTCCTCCCCCGCCTCCCGGGGCGGGTCGGCCAGGGGGATGGGCTCATAGCCGTACTTGGGATAGCGGACCTTCCAATCCGCCTCCTGGACCAGGAGCCATTCGGTTTCGGTTTCCTGGAGGGTCGGGACGGTGGTGGAGGTCATCCCCTCCCCCGCCGGGCGGTAGAGCCGTTCCACCGTATAGGAGCCGTCCTCCGCCGAAGTGTAAATATTCACCCACAGGGGCACCGGAGAGCCGCCGCTCAGAATCACAATCTGGTCCGGGACCCCGGCCCGGCAGTTCTGGGCAAAGGCCGCCAGCCGCTCCCGGTTCAGCAGGTCCTCCCCGGGGGTATCGGTTTGCAGGCGGGCCAGGCCGCCCCCGTCCTCCACCGAATCCCCCCGGCTGGTCTGAACCCTGCCGGACAAATCCGCCAGGTAGTGGGGATGGGTTTGGATAAATTCCCCCAGGGCGCCGGGGGCATCCGCCCCCTGGCTCCAGGTGAGGCTCAGCCGGGCCCCCAGCTCCTCCAGGAGGGCCTCGTCAAAGTCGGCGGGGGTGAGGAACTCCGCCGGATCGGCGCGGATTTCCGCCGGGCCGGAGCCGCCGGAGGAATCCCCGCAGGCCACCATACCCCCCAGGAGGGCGGCGGCCAGCACCGCCGTCCCCAAAAGGAACAGGCCCCGGCGGCCCTTCCCCTGGCCCAGGATGCCCTCGAACCGTTCCCGGAGGGCGTCGCCCCCGGCGGAGAAATGGGTGGTGAGGGCCGCGCCCCGGCCCCCCTGGCGCCCCACCGAATCCAGGATGGCCCGGCCATAGCGGCGGCGGTCCTCCGGGGATGCGCCCTGGAGGGCTTCGGCGTCGCAGGAAAGCTCCAGGTCCCCCGAGGCCTGCCAAAACATCAGCCACACCAGAGGGTTGAACCAATGGATCCCGTTTGCCAGCAGAAGCACCAGCTTATAGGCGATGTCCCTCCGGCGGCAGTGGGTCAGCTCATGGAGGAAGATGAAGTACAGTTCCTCCCCGGAGTATTCCTCCTCCGGCAGGAACAGCACCGGCCTTGCCGCCCCCAGCACCAGGGGGCCGGGGGCCTCCCGGCTGACCCGGAGGGCGGGGACCCGGCGGAGGCCCAGCTCCCCCGCCACCTGGGCCAGCAGCTCCAGCACCTCCCGGTTTTTCACCCGGCTCCCGCCGGCCAGGAGCCTGCGGCGGAAGGCCCGCTGGCGGAGGCCCTGCCCCAGGAAAAAGGCTGCCGCTCCCGCCGCCCAAAGGATTCCCAGGGCCTCCTCCCCGGTGATGGAGCGGGCCGCCGGCTCCCCTGCGGGGGTGGAGGGGGAAGCCTGGTCGGGGGCCGGGGAGGCTGGAAGGGGCTCCTCCTCCCCGCCCCAGGTGAGGACCGGCTCCCGGAGGACCTCCTGGGCCGCCGCCGGCGCGGGCAGCTGGACCGGCGCCCGGGACGGGGCCAGTTCCACCGGCAGCAGCAGCCGCAGGGCCAGCAGCAGCCAGAGCCAGTATTTCCACCGGGCGGCGTACCGGCGGTTCAGCGTCTTGGAGAACAGCAGCGCCGGCAGAATGACAATGCTTACCGTCAGGGATGTTTTCAGCAGGGGCAGCAGCCCCCATTCCAGAGTGACGGTCATTTCCCCTCTCCTCCTTCCTCATCCAGGAAGCGCCGGAGCTCCTCCAGCTCCTCCTCCCCCACGGCGCCGCTCTGGTGGAGGCTGGCCACCAGCCCCGGCAGGGAATTGCCGTAAAGCCGCCGCAGGAGGGCGCGCCCCTCCCCCTCCCGGTACTGCTCCCGGCCCACCAGGGGGTAATAGAAATTGCTGCGGCCCTGTTTCTCACAGCGGAGATAACCCTTCTGGCAGAGCCGCCCCAGCACCGTCATCAGGGTGGGGAGCTTCCAGCCCCGGCTCCCCTCCATCTCCTCCAGCACCTGGCTGGCGCTCACCGGCTGGGGGCAGTCCCACACCGCCAGCATCACCTCCAGCTCCGCCTCGCCCAGGTGTTTCCTTCCGACGTTCATGGCGTCCCCTCCTTTATACAATTGTGTAATCTATCTCAATTATACAAGTGTATAATTCCCCTGTCAAGTCTTTTCGCGTCCGTGAGGCGGGGTGGACCCCGCGGCCATGTCCGTGAGAGAAGCTCCTACGTCGCGGAAGGTTGCGCCCCGCTCCCCGAGCATATCACCTGGGCTTCGGAAGGCGATTTTTCCATCCGCCCAAGCTGAGCGGCGCACCCGCTTTCGCTTCTTGTACCGTTGCTGACGTGGTTGCCAGCGGGTGCCAACCCGCCCGGCGGTAATCGTTGAGGCGGCCCTGGTAGACAAGCTCCAGCCCCGGCAGCCGGGGGAAATCCTGGGGCCGGGCCAGGGAGGGGTCCTTCTCCAGGCCCCACAGGCCGCTGCGCTGGAGGACGCAGGCCACAAACTGGGAGCAGACAAAATGCCTGGGTCGGCGGAGGGGGATCCCGGCCAGGATGGCCACCAGCCCCACGAAATTGTAGCGGTAGATCCACTCCTGTTCCTCGAAGCCGCGGATGGCCTCCCGGAGGCGCCGGTATCCCTCCTCCGGCACCGGCATCCGGTAAACCGCGCAGCCGGTGTCCTCATACCGGCGGAAAATCCCCTGGCCGGGGTGCTCCCGGACAAAGCCGCTGGCGATGGGGAGCCAGAGGCACTGGCGGCCGAAGCTGTACAGCTCCGAAAGGCCGCCGTCCAGGGCGATGGAAGCATGGTTATAGGGGGCGCGGTTCACAAAATGGAGCATCCGGGAGAACCTTGTCCCGGTCTGGCTCAGCACAATGTAGATTTCCCGCATCAAAAACACCCCCTGCCCTTTTCGCCTTCTGTCCAAGAAAACGAAACGGCAGGGGGAAAAACTTCACCGGGGAAAAATTTCCTTGGGGTTATTCGTGGAGAAGCCCCAGGGTGATGTCATATTTGGATTCGGTGGCGTTCTGGCACTTGGCGGCCTTGCTGTACCGCTCCACCGCGGCGGCGGACTTATTCACCGCCTGGAGGGTCCCGGCGCCGGCCACGCAGCCGCCGGGGCAGGCCATCCCCTCCAGCAGGTAACCGTCGTACTTGCCGGCCCTGGCCATGGTGAGGAGCTTGCGGCACTCCGCCAGGCCCTGGGCGCTGGCCACCTTCACCTCCCGGCTGGGGTCGATGACATGAATGGCGTCGGCCACCGCCTTGGCCACACCGCCGCTGACGGCGAAGCCCCGGCCGGCCCCGGTGCCCTCGTTCAGGGGGTGCTCCTCGGTGATGGCGTCAAAATCCACCCCCTTGGCCTCAAACATCCCCATCAGCTCCTCAAAGGTGAGGACAAAGTCCACGTCGCTGCGGATGCTGCGGCGGCTGGCCTCCAGCTTTTTGGAGGCGCAGGGGCCGATGAAGGCGATCTTGCAGCCCTTGTGCTCCTTTTTCTGGAGCCGGGCGGTGAGGACCATGGGGGTCAGGGCCATGGAGATATAGTCGGCCAGGTCGGGGAAGAGCTTCTTGGCCATCACCGACCAGGAGGGGCAGCAGGAGGTGGCCATAAAGGGCTGCTCCGCCGGCACCGCCCGGAGGAAGTCCTTGGCCTCCTCGATGGTACAGAGGTCGGCGCCGATGGCCACCTCCACCACGCTGTCGAAGCCAAGCTGCTTCATGGCGGCGGTGAACTTCTCCGGGGTCATGGAGGGGCCGAACTGACCCACAAAGGCGGGGGCCACAATGGCGATGACCCGGTCCCCCTTCTTGATGGCCTGGATGAGCTGGAAGATCTGCCCCTTGTCCGAGATGGCGCCGAAGGGGCAGTTCACCAGGCACATCCCGCAGGAAACGCACTTTTCCTGGTCGATGGAAGCCTTTCCCTGCTCATCGGTGCCGATGGCGTCCATGCCGCAGGCGGCGGCGCAGGGCCGCTCCAGCTTGATGATGGCGCCGTAGGGGCAGGCGGCGGCGCAGCGGCCGCAGCGGATGCATTTCTCATTGTCGATGACCGATTTGCCGTTGATGTGGACGGTTATCGCCCCCTTGGGGCAGCTCTCGCTGCAGGGGTGGGCAAGACAGCTCTGGCAGCAGTCGGTGACCCGGTACTGCTTCTCGGGGCAGCCGTGGCAGGCGAATTTGATGATATTGATCAGGGGGGGCTCGTAGTATTTCTCGGCGATGGCGCTCTCGTTCACCCCCATGGACAAGGGGGCGTGCTCTGCCATGGGCCGCAGGGGCAGCCCCATGGCCAGGCGGAGGCGCTCCCCCACAATGGCCCGCTCCAGGAAGATGGATTCCCGGTACTGGGCCACCTCCCCCGGGATGATTTTATAGGGCAGCTCCTCGATCCGGGAATAATCCCCGCCCTCATAGGACATCCGGGCGATCTCGGTAAAGATCTGGCGGCGGATGCGGTTCACCGAAGAATAGATTCCTCTCATGCTCATGCAGAAAACGCTCCTTTCCCGGCCGGACCCCCTCCCTGGGAGCTGCCGGCGCGGTTCCACTCCTATTATTCCGGGAACAGGGCGGTTTGTCAATCCCTTGGACAATATTTACAAAAATTTTCACATATTTTTGGGAGCAAAAAAGCCCATGGGCAGACGGCGCGCCACAAAAACAGGCGCATCGCCCATGAGGCTTTTGCCCATGCAGGCCGTCCCGGCCCGCGGGCTTCTGATATGGCCGTGGCGCCGGAGGCGGCGCGGCCCTTTCGCCATGCTTCTGCATCGCAAAAGGGGCGGGCCCCCTCCCACTTGGGATGCGGGTCCGCCGTCCAGGCTCAGCCGCGGCTGTTGTCCACCACGAATTTGTACCCCAGCCCCCACACCGTTTTCAGGTACTCGGGGTTTTTGGGATCCTTTTCCAGCTTGTTGCGGAGATGGCTGACGTAGACCATCACGGCGTTGGCGTCCACCAGGACGTCCCCGCCCCAGACGTGCTGGTAAAGCTGCTCCTTGGTGAACACCTGGCCCACATGGTCCAGGAACAGCTTGATCATAATATTTTCCTTGCTGCTGAGGGGGATTTCCACCCCGTCCTTCTCCAGGCGCATGGTGTCGTTGTGGTAGACGAAGGGGCCCACCGTCTGAATGGCCTGGGCGCTGCTCCGGGCGGTCTTGTGACGGCGGATCAGGGCCTTCACCTTTGCCCCCATCAGCACCGGGTTGAAGGGCTTGGTGATATAATCGTCGGCCCCGATGTCCAGGCCGTAGAGGGTGTTGTAATCCTCGGTCCGGGCGCTGAGGATAATGATGGGGGTTTCGTTGCGGCGCCTGCGGATCTCCTGGACCACCTCAAAACCGTCCATGCCGCCCATCATAATGTCCAGGATAATCAGGTCCACGTGCTGGCGCTGAAGCAGGGCGAGAGCCTCCTCCCCGCTGGCCGCCGCCGCGGGAACAAAGCCGTTGCTCACCACCACCTTGGTCAGGACCTTCCGCACCATGGGGTCGTCATCCACAATAAGCACGCATTCCGCCGCCAACCGTATCCACCTCCCCTTTAACCGCGCAGCCGCCCCGCCATACTGTGCCCTTCGGCGGCTTAATTATGGTTATTGTACCACACTTCCCGGATTTTGTACAGGCTTTGGGAAGCAGGCGGCGGAAGCGCCGGCGGGAAAAGAGTCTTTACTT